>QHZX01000126.1 GCA_003224835.1 Acidobacteriota bacterium
GAGGCATGCTGCAGAGATCGCGAAAAGTAAGAGCACGCGCACGCTGACATCGTCTCACTACTTTCAGCGCCGGTTCTGAAATTCTTCGCGTCCGGCAACATGTGATTCCCGAATCGGAAAGCATGGTGTTGCCAGCACAGGTTTGTTCCTCGTAGTATGAACTTCCAATCGGAGGGGAAATGACTACACAAGAGTTCTTCACAGGGCTGGATGCTCGCATCGCGAAATATGACCTGCTTGGCCATCCTTTCTATAAAGCGTGGAGCGTCGGCGAATTAACTCGTGAAGACCTGCGCGAATATGCGCAGCAGTATTTTCAGCACGTGAATGCGTTCCCTGAATACTTACAGGAATTTGCTTCCCGTCCGCATTCGGAGCTTTGGCTGGATTTTGTGGAGGGCATGGGCGGCGAGCGCACCGGAAGACCGAAACGGCTACCTGAACTCGATTCGTTGACTGACCAATTTCATGCGGCTGCGAAGCATGGTACGCCGGAAGAGGCACTGGCCACTTTCTATGCTTACGAATCGCAAGTGCCGCGGGTAGCGGCCGAGAAAGCGCGAGGGTTGCAGCAAATGTACGGCGCGGATGCGAAGACCTGCGACTACTTCACGCTGCACACAACCGCTGACGTTTATCACTCGCGAGTCTGGAAGCAGCAGTTAGCGAATGCCGTGAACGGCAATCCCGGGGCGGCGCAGCGGGCGCTTGATGCCGGCGAGAGTGCTGCAAAAGCTTTGTGGACTGCGCTGGACGGGATTGAGTCTGAACGGACCGCACGAGCCGCATAGGGCTGGCTGTTACGACAGCAAAAAGCCCAGCCCAGCCGCGATAACCGTTGATACAAAATTCACTGCGTTATTCCCGAGCAAATGCCTGCGTTCGAGAGTTGCGCCCAGCAGGCTGTCAAAAATCATTCCGGCCACTCCCGCTGCGACGCAAACAGCAAATGATCGCCAGCCAAAAATATTAACCAGAACGAACACTGACGCCACAACCACCGCGGCCATCGCTCCCGCCAATGTTCCCGCGGCCGTGATTGCGCCGTTCGTCCCGTGCGCAACTTTCTGCCCGCTCGTGATCAGTCGCGGCTCGCCTCCTACAGCCTGGCCAATTTCGCTTGAGACGGTATCCGCTGCGGCCTCCGCCAGTGCTGCAGCCATTGCGATCAGAAGCCGCCGGTCGGGTGAAACCGCACTGTATAAAAGCGAGCACGCGGCCGCGGTTCCGAGATTAGCCAGCACCTGAAGCGCATCTCTGCCCGTGCGCGCCTCCGCCGTTCCCAGCCGTTGCTTGCGGCTATAGCCAAGTCGAGTGGCGATCCAGGTCAGCAGAAATACTGTCAGCAAGGCGGCAAATGCACTGAAGCCCGCGGCCCACAGCAACCCGAAACAGACGACGCCTCCGGCAACAGCTCCCCCGGTCGTGACACCGCGCACAAATCGTCCCAAAGCCGCAAATAGCAGGGTTAAAGCTACAAATTCATATGCAAGGAGATCTGACTCAAACCAGAAACTCGGTTTACGCCAACGATGCTGAACCACAGGCGTAAACACCAGATATAGCCGTGGGAAAAAACCTACCCCAGCCCTCCAGCTTCCAGATTCGATTACCCACGTAATTCCAGTGCATCAAAGTGCACGGCGTAGTCTAAACTGCTACCCGGCGTATGCTGGGTGCGAGCAGTCAAAAACTTCCGCCTGAGCCGTCGAGACAAAACGACTCAGCTCTGGCGCGGAACAATCGGGGAACGAAACTATGGCGGCTTCGGTTTGGTCTGGATATCTTACCTTCGGTTTGATCTCAATGCCGGTGCGCTTGTTTTCCGGCGCGCGAAGCTCGGGAATTTCTTTCAACCAGCTTCATCGCGACGACCTTCACCGCGTCAAACAGCAGCTCATTTGTCCGCTGGATAACAAAGTTCTGGACCGCAGCGAGATCGTCAAGGGTTACGAGTACCGCAAAAACGAATACGTCGTGGTCGAGCCCGAAGAGATCAAGAAGATCGAGCCTAAGACGGCGAAAACCATGGAGATTCTCGAGTTCGTCAAATCGAGTGAGGTCGATCCGGTTTACTTCGAATCTTCTTATTACATGATGCCGGAAGAAGCGGGTCGGCGTCCCTATGCGTTGCTCACCAAGGCTCTCGAAGAGAGCGAGTACGTTGCGATCGCCAAGCTGACAATGCACAACCGCGAATACACGGTGTTCTTGCGCCCACATGAAGGCGGCCTCATGCTGCACACTATGTATTACGAGGAGGAAGTGCGAAAGGTCGAAGGTTTCGGAGCGCCTGATGTCGAATTGAAAGACGCCGAAGTGAAGGTCGCGCATCAGCTCATCGAAGCGCTGGCCACCGAATGGGAACCCGAAAAGTTCAAAGACGATTTCCAGGACAATCTCAAGAAGCTCATCCAGACGAAACTCGAGGGTGGCACGGTCGTCGAACTCGAAAAACCCAAGAAGCTGGCCCCGGTAGTTGACCTCATGGCCGCGTTAAAGCAGAGCCTGGCGCAAATGGAAGGTAAGAAGAAACCCGCAGCCACAACTGCAACCGAGGGCGTGCCCGCCCGGAAGCGCGCCAAACGCTAGTCGTCAGGAAAATTGGCGCCTTACAACCTTCTCTCGCGGGCCTGCTTCCTACCTTCAATTGGAGCACTGGGTTCGCTGGCGCAGTTCGCTTCAAGCCGCTAGAATAAGCAATTCCCTAATGAGAGTTTTTATCCGGAATCATGCGCACCAAGTGCCGTCGCGCCTACTCACGGCCGGGTTCACAATAGGACTGCAGCCCAGTCCTGCGCCGTCGCATTTCATGGTTTCAATCAGCACGGACGGTATTGGTGACAATCATCGTGACAGCGGTTCCGCAATAAACATAAACGTCTCCGGAGACACTGTCCGCGGAAACCTGCGGGCGGGAATCGGCCCTGTCCACGCTGCTCTGGCCGGTGGCGGATCGAAGTTATACATCGCCAACAGCGCGGATGACACTGTTACGGTCAGCAATGTCTCCTCGCCCAATGTCGGCGGAGCGATCAGTCTTCCGCCCTCGCCATCCGCCAGCATTACGCTATGCTCCGGTGATGGCAGCACTGCGACTTTCACATATGGCGGCCCGCAGCTGTTTTTCCCCGGTGACACAGTTTTTGTGAGTGGGTGCGCCACCAATGGCCTGAACGGGGTGTACACGGTGGCGGCTGCGTCGGCGGGTTCGTTCTCAGTGGCGAATTCGACCAACGCTACTGACAATCCGGAGTTGGTGGGTGCGCAGGCCAAGGTGCCAAATGCGGTGTTCGTCAATACAGCAGAATCGGGCAAGGTCTACGTCGCAGGTTATGGCACGAACTCGCTGTATGTCATCAATACGAACAGTGAAGTTGTAACAGCAGCCGTGCCGGTAGATAGCCATCCCGTCGCGGTGGCTGAAATTCCTGGCGGGAGAAAGGTATACGTCGCCAATCACGGAAGCAGCGCCTCGGGCGGAAGCGTATCCGTGATCGACACAGTTTCTGACACAGTGGCGAAGACTATTTGTCTCGGCGGCGGCAATGCCGGTTCCTGCTCAGCTGGCCCGGCTCCGGTGTGGGCAGTCGCTCGGGCTGATAGCGCCCAAGTGTACGTTTTGGATCAGAACGGAACGATTTACGCGATTGATACTTCCTCGGATTCGGTGATTTCATCCGTTTCCGCCAGCGCGGGCGCAAATTTCATGTTTTATGACAGGAATTTCAGCCGCTTATACGTGACCAGCGCCAGCGGTTTGCATGTCTTCGATGCCTCAGGCAGTACTCCGGGGGCTCTTTTCGGAGGCGCGATAAACATTCCTGCGGCCGCTGGATCACCGTGTGCGAGCGCTGCGGTTCCCACATCTGTGACGGTGCTAGGTGATGGAAGCAAGGCCTATGTTGCGAGTTACCAGCACCTGCTCGGATCAAGCACGGTCTGCACACAGTTGTCCGTGATCGATGCCGGACGCGGGGTTTTGACCAAGACCATTCCTTTAAGCACGTCCAGCGATACTTCGGCACAGAGCGGTTGCGGCACAGTCGGTTTCCGGGTGTTTACCACTTCTTCTGGAGGCGGGACAAACTCGAAATTCAAAGTCTACGTTTCGCAATGCGATGCCGGAAACGTCGCAGTTGTGGATAGCTATCCTGCGAATGGAAATGCTGAAGATAGTTATGCCGGCGTTTCGATTCCTTCCCCGCTAAGTACCTTTCCCTCGACCTCGTTGACCCCACCGCCGCAAAATCCCGTATTCATGGTTGCGGGCCCCTAAGAGATCTGAGTCGGCCTAAATTATCTAAAAGGGATTTGGTCGGGTTATACAAGCATCTTCTGGAAAGAATTCTGCCTGTATACAGTTTTGATTGAGTGTAGAAGCCTAAGCGCTGACGCTCGNNNNGGAGGTCTCAAAGCAGAGCACAAGGGCCTCGGTATTTGGAGTGATCTTCGGTCCGTGCTCGGAGGTGTGCAAGTGTGGGGGATGTACGCGGAAGTGAAATCCTTGATCATTCAAAGTGGCGACGGCATTGCCGATAACCTGGTTGGCTAATTCGCAAACTGCCTCGCGGACCAGCGAATCGGATTCCGGCAGCTCCATGCCCGCAAGCTGGCTCGCGATCTTGGCTGCCGTTTGCGGCGCTGCGTCAAAAATCACGCGGCCTTCAATATCTCCGCTAAGCTCCACCATGGCGGCAACGCCCTTGCGGCGGTAAGCCTCTTTCTCCATGGTGAGGTTTCCAATCTCCATGGGGGAGTTCAGGCCTTGTGACAACACGGCATCGGCCGCGTTGATGAACGGCTGGATCAGCTCCATTTTCATTCTAGGCCCCTGCGCCGGCTGTGGCGGCGACCACTCCGTCTTCCCCGAGCACGTACTTGATCACTTCATACAGCACTTCCGGCTTCACGGGTTTCTGCACGAAATGCCTTGCCCCGCGTTGCAGCGCCGCCACGATGTTCTCCTGATAACCGACCGAAGACACCATGACGATACGTGCGTCCGGATTCTGCTGCACGATCTTTTCGGCAGCTTCAATGCCTTCCATCTGCGGCATGGTAATGTCCATGAGCGCAATGTCGGGCTTACAGCGTTCGTATTCAGTGATGGCCGTCATTCCGTCACCGGCCTCACCAGCGATCTCGCCCCCAAATGATTCAATAATTCGGGCGAGGTTTTTGCGAGCAAAGACCGAGTCATCGACGATCAAATAGCGGACCGCCTGCCCGTCTTTGCTGCGTTTGATTGGTGAAAACTGCTCCATAACTTCTCCTCCTTCGCTCTACTACCCGGCGACGTTCGAAATGTGCCGGTACTGCGAAATGCTTATGCCTTCGAGGCGCCCGTGGCGCGCCCGGGGCCCGCCTGCTCCAAACACTGGGCCTGCAGCATGCTGGCCATATTCTGCAGGTCTACGATACGCATCGCATGTCCACGTTCAATCGCCGCCTTGGGCATACCAAAAACAACGCACGATTGCTCGCTCTGCGCAATGGTGGTTCCACCCGCCGCCTTGATCAAGCCTAATGCATGCGCGCCGTCGTCCCCCATGCCTGTCATGATTACCCCCACACCGCGGGAACCGAATTCTTCGGCAACACTTCTGAACAACACATCGGCAGAAGGGCGGTGCCCGTTTACCCTAGGCTCATCGCTCAAAACCGCAACATCTCCCAACGGCAGCCGTTTTACCTTTAAATGCTTGCTGCCGGGGCAGATCAGTGCGCGGCCCGCGTGCAGAATGTCACCTGATTGAGCTTCTTTTATATTCAGCGCGCTACATTCGTTTAGGCGTCGGGCAAACATTTCAGTGAATCCTTCGGGCATGTGCTGCACTATCACGATGCACCCGGGAAAATCGGCGGGCAGTTGCGACAGTACGTACTGAAGCGACTGCGGACCACCAGTCGAGACTCCAATAGCGATAATCCTGGTCGCGCGTTGTTCAGCAGACTTCACCTTTCTGCGCCGGACTGGTTCTAAAAAATCCGTGGGAGAAGCGATTTGAATGCCCCTGCTTTGTGCTGCAGCTTTGATCTTTGCGATCAGCTCTTGCCCGCTTTCCTGCATGCGCGAGGCCGCATCGATCGGTTTTGTCACAAAATCGAAAGCTCCCAGAGACAATGCCTGGAGCGTGACAGACGCGCCCTTGGTGCTATGCGAACTGACCACGATCACCGGCAACCGATGACGTTGCATAATCTCCCGGAGCATATCCAGACCACCCATTCCTGGCATTTCTAGATCCAGGGTGACTACCTGGGGATTGAGTTCCGCGATCTTCTTGAGGCCGAAGTTTCCATCCATCGCGGTACCAACGACCTGAATTGAATCATCCATTTCCAGAATTCGCGGGATGAGCTTACGCATCAACGCGGAGTCATCGACCACCAGAACTCGCACCGGTTGGCTCATTGCCGCACCTCTGGAGCAGCGCCGTCTGTGGCACGTGGGAGCGACCCTGAATTACTCACATCGGTACCGCTTCTGGTGAAACGTTCTATTACAGCTGCCAGGTTCATAATCAGAACGACTCGTCCGTCGCCCAGAATGGAAGCACTGCTGACCAGATCAGTGGAGACTGTGTGATCGTCCAAGGCCTTGATGACCAGTTCCTCCTCACCTTCCAGGGCATCGACAACTAATCCCAGTTTTCGCTCTCCCAAGTTCAGCACTAAGATGAATATCTTGTCTCTCCGAGGTTCGAGTTCCGAATTCCGCCGTTGTCCGACACGCACTAATGGCAACACTCGATTCCTCAACTGCAGGACTTCGGTCGTGTCCACGCGATGCAAATCGCTCTCCTGCGCACGTGCAATCTCCGCGACTGCGTTCAAGGGAATCGCGTACAGCCGGTGCTCGATCCGGAACATGAGCGCTTGAATAATGGCGAGAGTCAAGGGAAGCTTGAGCCGGAAGGTTGTGCCCTGGCCCGGGGTGGTGTCAATTTCGATCGTCCCCTTCATCCGCATCAGCACGTTGCGCACAACGTCTAGGCCAACCCCTCGTCCGGAGATTTCCGTAATCTGTTCCGCGGTGCTGAAGCCCGGCCGATAAATTAAGTCAAATGCTTCCTCTGTAGACATGCGTTCGGCATCTGCCGCACTGATTACATTTTCTTTGACGGCTTTTGCTTTGAGTTTGACGGGGTCGATGCCCTTTCCGTCATCCTTGATTTCCACGATCAACTGGTTTGCCTGATGATAAGCATCAAGCTGGACCGTCCCGGTGGGGTCCTTCCCAGCCAGTTCTCGCTCGCGCGGGTTTTCAATCCCGTGGCTGATGGCATTGCGAACAATGTGAGTCAGAGGTTCGGCAATTGCATCCAGCAGGCTCTTGTCCACGTCGGTGTCCTGACCGCGAATTATGATTTTCACCTGCTTCGCGCAGCTTTTAGCCGTGTCGTGGACGATGCGCGGGAAACGCCGAAACAATTGCTCGACCGGAACCATGCGGATCTTCATTACCGAGCGCTGTAGGTCATTCAGGACACGCGACTGAAAAGCCATTGCATCGGAGAAGCGAGCCCGCAGCGGGTCCTTGGGATAACGACGGGTGAACTCCTGCATGCTCTGCTGCATCATTGACTTGGCGATGATCAACTCGCCGACCAGATTCAGCACGTTATCAATTCGCTCTGTTCCTACACGCAGGATATTTTCCGCTACCGAAGTCGGGCCAGCCGTTTCCGGCGCCACGCCTGATTTTTCGGTGGGGACGGGAAATTTGGCACCTCCTCTAGCAATGTCGGCGGATGCCGCTGCCTCCACTCCGTGTGGAAAACACTCCGCATGTGAAATAACAGTGGGAATCACGCAATTGGAATTGACAGTGCTTTCAGCCGCGCTGGTGGCAATTAAGAAGTCAAATTTTTTCGCATGAGTGGCTGATTGTTCGTCTGGCCTGGCGGCGATGACTTGGGCGATGGAAGCAAGCTGAGAAGCCACCATTTGCCGGGCGGCGATCGGCATCGCGCAGAGCTGGTCGAGGTATGCTACGACGTGAAATATGCTTTTGCCATCGGCCTTTGCAGCACCGGCCGATTTCCGCTCGCCTTCCGTCCACATAACACCGGAATTTTTGCTGGTGGTGGCCTTACGTTTGGATCTCGTGGCCCGAGGTCCCGAGGCCAGCTTACTCACCATTTGCTTGATAGCCGTGGTGTCCGGCAGGGTAGTGCGTTTCCGGTATGCCACGAGCATTGCACTGAAAATGTCCGCCGCGCTAAGACTTAATTGCACCAGCGCACCCGCATCTGCGGCGCTTCCCTCCGCCAGTGCATCCTCGAGCTTATGCGCGAGCTCGCTTAGTTCCTTGAAGCCACATGCCGCAGCATCCCCTTTCAATGTGTGCATGGTCCGTCGAATGCTGCGTACTACTTCGCCGTCTTGAGGCGACCTCTCAAGTTTCAGGGCATCGTCGTTTAACGATTGCAGAAGCTCTTGGGAAGTCTCGAAGAAGAGCTCGCGCATCTCCGCGCCGGGATCGTCACGAAATGGGGTCATTCGCTTACCTCGATGCGCCGATAAGCAGTTCCGCTGTCGCGATAAACCATGGCAAATTTGTCGGTCAAGCCTAAAAGACTCTCGGCATGGCCGACCAGGAGGTATCCGTCTGGCGCCAGGCAGCGATGGAACTTTTCTATTAACCTGCGCTGCTCAGCTTCGTCAAAATACATCATCACGTTTCGGCAAAAAATCACGTCGTTCCGCTGCGGAAGGAATTCTGTTTTGAGATTGTGAAAATCGAAGTGTATGAGTTCCTTCACTGCCGTTTTTACCGCGTAACGCTCTCCAACTTTGTCGAAATAACGAAGCCGATAGTTGTAATCCACTGTTGCCATCTGGTGTTCGCTGTAAATTCCTTCTTGGCCAGCGCGAAGCACCGAGTAGCTGATGTCGCTCGCCGGGATTTCAACCGTCCAAGGCGGAGGGACCAGCGGCTTGGGCCACGTGGTCTCTGCCGGACGCGGCATTCTGAGTTGGTGATATCCCAATGCGTCGGCGACCAGCATAGCGATCGTGTAAGCCTCCTGTCCCGTCGAGCATCCGGCGCTCCAAATCCGCAAGCCGCGGTTTCCGCTGGCCTCTTTCTTGCGAATCAGCTCGTCAAGAATGTGCTTATGAAAGAGTTCCAGCTGGGCCTTGTTACGAAAAAAGCTGGTCTCGTTGACCGTGAGGTCTTCCAGCAAACGGGCAAGTTCATGCTTGCCTTCCGCGCTGATCAACAGCCGGTAGTAGCTGTAAAAGGAATCCATGCGGCACTCGCGCAAACGGCGCTGCAGGCGGTCCTGAAGAAAATGCGCCCGCCGAGCATCAAAAAACATGCCGCACTCCTGATACACGAGCGATTGCAGCAGCCGCATTTCAGCGTCACTGAATTGGACAGCCAGTGCTGGAGAGCTCATCGGTTCCTTTTGCGTCTACTTAGCGGCCGCTGCGCGCGCGTTCTCGGCCTTACCTTCAACCACCGCACTCTTCCTCAACCTGATGCTAACGTCGAGCAACCGGCTTACATCTAGCAGCATAATTAGCCTACCTTTGTACTTGCCCAAACCGGTCACGCAATTCAGTTCGCTCTCGTGCAATACCTTCGGTGAAGCCTCCACGTCCGCGGCAGGAATCTTCAAGACTTCCGACGCGGAGTCGACAATCAATCCAGAGAGCCTTCCTTTGTGCTCGACCACCAGAATCCGGTTTCGCCGGGTGGCCGTTATTTTCTTCTCGCCAAGCCGCTTTCGCAGGTCGATGACAGAAACAATCTTGCCGCGGAGATTAATTACTCCCTCTACAAATTCAGGGGCGTCGGGAACGGCGGTAATTTCCGGTACCCGCACAATTTCATGCAGCGCCGCGATCGGCACGCCATAGGTTTCCCGGCCGACCTGGAAACCCACGATATGGAAATCGTGCCCAGCTGCCGTCTCTGTGCTCATGATCGTGATCCAGCAGCATGCCGCGAAGCCTTGCGAGCACGGTCGTCGCCTAGGAATGTGGAATCGCTTTCAATTCCGAAGCGATTCATGGAATCCAGCAATCCGCGAGACATCTTCGACATCTGCTCCGCCGAAGCCGCAAGTTCGGTGGAACCCGACGTGGTCTGCTGCACCAGTTCGCGCATCCGCTCCATAGCTTTCACTACGGCGTGCGCGCCCGAGGCCTGTTCCTCAACTGCAGAATTGATCTCGTGAGTTATTTCATTCAAGCGAGTGGTGGCGCGGGCAATCTGCGACGAGCCATGCGATTGCTCGTTTGTCGCCGCTCCGATTTCCTGCGCGAACTTATAGACCTCTGTAACCACGTTCGAAATCTTGCGTAAGGCCTGATTCAACTCGTGTCCCAACTGAAGGCCCTGGTCCACGATCTCGGTGCTCTGGTTCATGTTCTCGACGGCTTTGCGTGCCTCTCGCTGGATACTTTGGATTAACTCTGAAATTTCTTTGGTCGATTGCGCAGACTTTTCCGCCAATTTGCGCACTTCATCCGCTACTACCGCAAAGCCAAGCCCATGCTCCCCGGCGCGGGCAGCTTCGATAGCAGCGTTGAGCGCGAGCAAGTTGGTCTGCTCTGCAAGATCGTCAATGACCTCGATAATCTTGCCGATG
>QHZX01000127.1 GCA_003224835.1 Acidobacteriota bacterium
AATATGTGTATTCCGGGCAATGGTCCATCTTCGCTGGAGGAATTCTTGAGATTTGGAAATCTTCATTGCGCCCCCATGTGGTGGGCGTCACTATCATTGGCACTCTTGCTCTGTGCTGGGGCAGCTTTGGGGCAAGGGGCCGCGCCGGAAACCGCACCTCCTCTTTTTCCCGGTGGCGGACTCGTATCTTATAGCTCGAACTTCACAACCCGAGCATCAATGCCGGGGTTGCAGGGCAATATTCCTGCGACGGCCCGGCCCACGCTTTCACATGAGGGCGATCTCAATTTCACTTGGGGCTTCCGACCCGATTTTGACTTGACGATTCTCGTTCCGATAGTCACAAATCGATTTGAAATGCTGAACGGCCCAGCAGTACGTGGAACCGGACTGGGTGATGCGATAGCGCTCATGAAGTACCGCTTTTACCGCCGTGATTCTTCGCGTGGAACGACGCAGGCATCCGTCAGCGTCGGCCCAAAAATTCCAACTGGCGAGACCGATCTAGTCACTGAGAACCGAACCGTGCTCCCTGCCAGTTTGCAGCCCGGCTCAGGTTCGACTGATTTGTTCCTAGGCGCGAATTGGACTTACACCGGACTATTCAACTTGAGGCGTCTCGTGGCCGATGAAGATTTTCACGCGATCCTGCGGTCAACGGGAACACAGAAGACCCGGCTTGGTAGCGGTGCCGAATCCCGGTTCTGGTTATCGTATCGCCCATATGAATCCAGGAACTTGGCACGAGAATGGTTTATTGGTCCAGTGCTCACTTGGCTGTACTCAGGGGACGATCGAATCGCCAGGGTCACTCAGACTGGAAGTGGTGGTGATGTCTTAATGGCGGGAATGGCTACATACGTAGGAGTGCGTCCCGGAATGCACGTCTGGTTTGGCATGGACTGGGACGTCACGCATTCTACTGGCGCACAGTTCCAGCCCGTGCGGCGTCACGTTAGTTTCGGAATAACACAGCAGTTTCGAATACATCTTTAGGAAAGGAGGAATCGTGAACAAGAAAAAACTCGCGCTTTTGTTGCTGTTTGTTTCTCCACTGCTGTCATCGGCACAAGCGGAAATCAAGCACATCGAAATGCGCGTTGAAGGCATGACATGAAACTTTTGAGCATACGGGGTGAAACAGCACCTCGGACGCCAGTCTGGCGTTCAAAATGTAGAAGTCAGTTTGATTGATGGAAAAGTCGATGTCACCCCTAAGGAAGATGGGCACGTTGAACCCGCCCAGCTTCTTAAGGCGACATACGACAGCGGCGTCAGTGTGGCCGAAATGGGTATGACTGCGCGCGGAAAGCTCGTAAAGGATTCAACGGGGAGCTTGCTTTTGCAGGTCGAACCGAACCAGTCCTTTGCGATTGCGCCAAATGAAGCGTCGAAAGGGCTCGAACCGCTTGCGAACTCATCGACGCAAGTTACCGTTCTTGGTCAGTTGTACAAAAAACCTGAAGGCAAAAGGAAAAAGAAAGCAGAGGCTTCAATGCCATTGAAGCTCCTGATCCTTGAAATCCAAAAGAAGGAGTAGATGGCAAAAAATTTTCTAGGTTTTCTGATTTTCCTCATGGTCGGACTCGCCGGATGCGGTCGAAATTCGGCGGGTCCAGCTCAACCAAAGCAGGCCGCAATCGCAGCAGGCGAAATCGGCTCGCATTTGCCGGATTTCTCAGTGAAGGATCTGCGAGGAC
The DNA here is from genome assembly GCA_003224835.1 of Acidobacteriota bacterium. Taxonomy (GTDB): domain Bacteria; phylum Acidobacteriota; class Terriglobia; order Terriglobales; family Acidobacteriaceae; genus Gp1-AA145. Next base: position 1,701 of record QHZX01000127.1, read on the forward strand.
GCGCACTTTCCTCAGCCGACCTTCGCGGAAAGGTCGTGCTTATAGATTTTTGGGCGACCTGGTGTCAGCCATGCAAAAAAGAGATGCCGGGGTACCAGAAACTGCTCGACCGTTACGGCTCCCGCGGATTTGCGGTAATCGGATTCAAATTCGACGTGATGAGGGATACAGAAGATCCAATTCAGTTTGCGAAGAAAATCGGAGTTAATTACCCACTCCCGATCGCTTCAGATGAAATTAAACAAAAGTTCGGTGGTATTCCGGGACTGCCGACCACAATGCTCTATGACCGACAGGGAATTCTTCGTAAAAAAGTCGTTGGCTTTGAATACACGGACAATTTCGAGTCAGCTCTGAAGCAGCTTCTTTGAAAAAAGCTCGCCGGGTGTATAGCTGGTGAAATCACCCGACCTTCGGCCTAAAGTTTTCAATTCACCTTTAAATTAAAGACAGTTTTTGCTGACGGGCTTGAGGCATCTGAACTGCTGATCGTGTAAGCGTTCACGGTCAATGTGTAGTTGCCCGGACTGGTACCGTTCGATCCTTTGCCATTCCCGCTCATCGTCGTAACGGTGACGGTTGCGGTCGCCGTCGAGGAGCTACTGAAATCCGCGGTGTATTGGTTGACCGGATCGCTCGTGGTTACGAGGCAACTCGTTTTCGGCGCGCTTGTCATGCAGGAAAATGCCGTCCGTCCAGTCCCCTGCGTTTGGGTGACGGTCACCGAAGCGGTGTTTCCACTCGTTGCGCCAGCCTTAACTGTGAGCGCGGCGGGTTGCGACAATTGCGGCACCACCGGCGAGGGCACGTACTGCCGAACGTAGTCCGCCAGCATTGGAGGCTGGCTGCCGGTCGCAGAATCTGTGGGTGCCCCGAGCGTCCCGCCGACCGCAGTATTCAGAATCAGGAAAAATGGATTCGCCGAACTGCTGAATGGCCAAGTATCTCCAGCCGGCAGGTCGGACGCGGTCAACACAAGGTATGGCCGCGTGGGATCGTCGATGTAGTACTGGATCATATTTGCCGACCAGATCTGCCCGTAGGTGTGAAACGCGGTGTCGATTTGCTGGCCGGTTGGTAGCGTGAAGCAACGGCCTTCGCCGCTGTCACCAGTGACTCGCGTATGAATGGTCGAGCAATTTCCGGTGGCGCCCGGGCCGGCGATGTTCGAAGTGACGGGCCAGTTCTCCATGATGTCCGATTCGCCAACCATGGGCCAGGAAACTCCGGGTTGTGAACCGAGATTCCAGAAGGCAGGCCACAAGCCCGTATGCGAGGGAATTTGAAGGCTGGCCTCAATTCGGCCGGAGTTGAAGCTTTGCTTTCCTGCGGTTTTTAGCCGTGCCGAAGTCCATGTGCTTCCGACCGACCGAGCCTGAATCGCGAGATGACCGCGGCCATCAATGTAAGCGTTGGGATGACCCGTACTACACGGCACCGTATTCGATGCCGGATCACAGTAGGTTTCCAGTTCGTTATTTCCGAAGCCGCTATTGCCAGTGTCGAAAGTCCATCTCGTGGAATCGATCGCGCTATTCAGCCCGCCGTTGAACTCATCGCACCATTGCGGTGTCCAGGTTACGGCTCCGGTAGTACTGTTTGTGATACCTGGGCACTGAGCATTGGAAACTTGAGCAGCGCAAATTGTTAAGAGAAGTGCGGACAGCAGTAATTGAGTTCTCATCGTCCGCAAAAGTATTGCAGAGCCGGAGCTTTGTCAAAAAATGAGGAATTTAAGCCAGCAGCGGAAGTGAAGCTCCTTGCTGCCCTTCTTCCAACGGATCAGCGATGGCCCGCAGGGCAGGGTAGTGCTCGATCAACGACTCCGGCGCTATCACCCGCCGTCCGGTCAGCATGTGCTTGAGTTGCAGCGCATTGACTCCGGCTTTAGCTTCGAAGTGATTGTTCGCGACTACGAATGTGATCTTCGCCTGCTCAGCGATGTTCTCCACGCGCTCTTTCCATCCTCCGAGCTCGCTCTCCTTGTACAAATAGTTGTAGCGGTCGGCGCAGGTCTCGGCCTCGAACCACTGGTCGTAATTGCGCCCATGTAGCCGAACGTATCCGAGTGCGGAGGTAACGTGTGAAGTTGGTTCAAGAGATCGCCCGATCTGCGGCTGGTCGATATTCACGAAGCTGACATTTCGTTCTGAGAAGTAGCTGATTGTCTCCGGATTATTCCAGGTGGAATGGCGAACCTCTACCGCCCGCGGATACTCGATAAAGTCCCGCAGCAAGCTTTCCAGATACTCACGATTCAGCGACGTGTTCTTGAACGAAACCGGGAACTGAATCAGCAGCGCCCCAAATTTTCCGGTTTCGGCCAGCGCTTCCAGTCCTTGTCTGGCCAGCCGTTCGTCCTCATCGTTGGGGCGAATCGAGACAGCAGATGTGGGCTCCATCGCTGCCAGCGGAGAATGGGTGAACGACCGGTGCAGCTTGGCCGTGAACATAAAGTTCGGATTGGCATCGGAAACAATTTTCGACCACAATTTTGCAAGCTCGGGCTTGATGTGTCCGTAGAAAGAAGTGTTGATCTCGACCATGTCAAAGCAGCGCGCCATCAGCTCTAGCGGATGCCGCTTGCGCCGCGACATTCCGGGGGGATAGAACACTCCCTCCCAGTCTTTGTAGGACCATCCGGCGGTGCCGACGCGGATTGGACTGGGGGAAGCCATTCAGTCATTAAACAGGAAACGATTAAGGTGGGCAACGCTGTGGTGGAGCGGCAACTAAATGTGTGTTCAACAACGAAATGGAAGAGGAGCTTTAGCTTGAACTCTCAGTAAAACACCAACACGACCCAGTACGCACCATTCGGATACCGCTGCGTGCGGGCGTAGCAAGTCCCTGCGGAGTAGGTGTGCAATCCTCGCCGGGCGATCACTTTCGAAATTTCCGAAGGCAGCGACTCCGGCTTCATGCTGCTGTAGCGCAGCATATAGGCCCCGGCTGGAGGAGTTGCCGCACTCAAGGAATCCGCTTTGGCCATTGCGCAGGCACTTGATTGCAAATCACTATCATTGATCCGCTTGAGCTGCGGCATCTTTGCTTGCGCCCGCAACTTTTCGACGCTGGTGGAGACTAGTTCCTTGGCCTGCTGCACGGAATAGATTGCCATACTCAACCCAAAATCTTGCGCCACATAGAGCATGTGCCCCTGGCGAAACACGCCGAATCCAGCCACGTTGAATTTTGGACTGAGCAAATTGTCGCGATGCGGACGGGACGCCATCAGCGCTTCGTGCGCGTCGTCAACGTTCGGAGCGACAGCGACATTTTCGCCGGTGCGCTCAAGATGCAGACTCGAAAGCGCAGCAATTCGATCACTGGGGGAGGGCTCTCCGGAAAATTGATGTGAGATATGTTTTTGCGCAGCCATCTCAGCCGCGTGTGCGCGCGCTGCCCGGACCAGGCCAGCATCCATCCTCAGCAGAGGCAGTCCCGCTCGCGCCCGATCAGAGTTGGCTTTTTCTAGAAGGTCGCGCTCCGCTTGGGAATCGTAATTGGGACTGTCATAAGGCGAAACCTGCTGCCAGGAGCTGTTCGGGGCGGTATTGGCTGCGGCAGGCAAAGCTGCGCCAGCAGCCGCCAGATGCAGAGGAATCGACGCGATAAGGGCCAGGAACATGAGCGCTTTAGCCCCGAAACGCTAACCTTGCGCTTCGGGTACTCCGTGTCTACGTTCCAGATGCCCTGGGAGGAATCTGCTTTGCTTAGGAAAGAATAACTTCTACAATCCGACTCAGCACCTTACACCGGAGATATTACGAAGTGGCCACTCTCCCATTGCTCCTTGGTCTGCTTATCGTCATTAACCTCGTACTACTTCTCTGGATCTTCTTGTACCAACGTTCTAGGCCATCGCAAGTTGTTGGATTAGAAGTACTTGTGGAACGTTCGAACGGCCTGCAGAAGGCGCTGACGGAGCAGTTTTCGCTGGCCACGGCAGACATGGCATTCCCGAGGTCATCGTCATGAACGTCGTGATCGGGTTGGTTGTAGGTGGGGTGCTCGTCTGGCTCATTCTTCGCACGAAAATCAGTACGATTTCGACCCGCTTAACCATAAGCGAGCAGGCGGGACGGAAGCTCGAAGGCGATCTTGCTGATCAGCGGACCAAAAATGCATTGATAAGTAATGAATTAGCCACCGTAAAGGCGCGGCTAGAAAGTGAAAGCCAAGCTGCCGCCGAAAAACTGGCTATCATGACATCGGCTCGGCAAGAACTAGAGAACACGTTTCATGCTTTAGCCGCTAAAGTGTTGAAAGACAACAACCAATCGTTTCTGCAGCTGGCAAAAACACAGTTAGCTGACTTCCAAAACCAAGCGGAAGGAGATCTTCAGGCCCGGCAGAAAGCGGTCGAAGAAATTGTTAAACCAATAACGGAATCCCTAAATAAGGTTGATGCAAAATTAGGACATGTCGAGGCCGAGCGAATTAGTGCATACGCCAGTCTTGGGACTCAAGTTGAGTCACTGATTAGCGCTCAAATGGAGTTGCGTC
>QHZX01000128.1 GCA_003224835.1 Acidobacteriota bacterium
GAAGCGGCCAAAGATACGCACAGTATCGAAAGGTTTGAGAAGAAGCGTGGGATCTTTACGCGCCATCGCGTCCGAAAGATTGAACGCCAGGACAACCGGGGTAAAATCAGGAGCATTCAACCGGATGATCTCCGCATGTCGGCCATACGGCTCGGGCAATAAGTCGCTGTAAGAGTGGACCAAATCAGCGACCCGCATCCCGTCGTGGAACGCGTATTTGCCGGGATGAAAGACATGCCCGTCCAGGTACACCGTCTTTTCGCTGTAAGGCAGGATTGGCGAAATGCGGACTTTGTCTCCATCCTGTACTGCGAAATCGGCTAGCGTGCTATTCACCTGCTGCTGAGTATTGTCTTCGGGCAGATCGAGCCGCAGCAGGGTGCGGTTTTCGTGAGCGATCACGCGTTCCACTTCGATGTGTCGCAGCGTGCCCGAGCTCAGCACCCCACCCGCCATCTCCAGCACTTCGGCGAGCCTGCTTTCGCCATTTAATTCGTAAATCGCTGGCCGGCGCACCATCCCTTCCACCGTGACTTCAGGACCGAGCGGCGGAACTTGAATCGTGTCCCCGGGCGCGAGCTGTTCCCCGCCTTTTCGCACGCCGTGCAGCAGGAGGTCATAGACGTCGAGGTTCTCGACCAGTTCACTCCCCCGATAATGCCGGAGAGTGCGAAGCGATCCGCGTGCGGTTGGACCGCCGGCCAAGTACAAAGCGTTAAGCGGCGTGGACAAGGCACTGACGTCGTAGGCGCCCGGCCGCAGCACATCGCCGACGACGTAGATTCGTACCGTCCGCAGACGCGCCAGTGAAACATCGGCCTGCGCGGAGTGGTACTGAGAGCGCAGCGCCGCCTGAACCACATGTTGCACTTCGGCAAGATTCTTTCCTGAAACTTGCACGCTGCCGGCCTCGGGAAGAGTCAGCAGGCCTTGACGGTCGACTATCCGTTGCAGGCGTCCTGAGGCGCTGCCCCAAATATCGATGTTCAGCCCATCGCCGGGACCAACCACATACTCTGGCCCGACCGGCACGTCCATTGGAAGCTCGTCCATGTTGCCGGTCCCGTTCTGAAAGATATCCATGCCAAAGCTTTCAGGGGTGGGCGAGCGCTTCGCGAACTGCTGGTACAAGTCATAGAGGGAGGGCACGTCTTGATATGGGTCTGGTTGTCGGTGGATTGCCAGCCGCTCGCGATCGGGTGCTGCCAGATTGCGTGGAGGCGGCTGGAAACCTGACCGGACTTCAAATCCATTGGTCCGACTGCTCGTTGACGCCACATTCTGATTTGGCCCGCTCGTTTGCAGGTTAGAAAAAACATCCGACGGAATACTCGGACCTGCTGGTTGCAAATTCATGCCAGAGGTCATTTGGGAATTGATGCCTCCCGAGTTAGGCTGCGCCGCGCTGGTGTTCAGGAGGCCGGGCAACTCAGATGGGCTTACATGCGGGAGCGCATTTCCGGCAGGCGGCGAGAAGTCAGTGAAATTTTGTGGTCCGGGAGACTGCCACGCGAGATTTTGTTGCCGTCGGTAATCCGGAAGGACTGGCTGAGCCGGAGCGACGACGCGCTGCGATGCAGGTTCAGCTTCATCGTCGCCTCGGTTTAAGTCCCGCGGGGGTACCACCGGAACGCGTTCATGCGTGGCCCAGTACTGCGCCTCCTGGCTGCTGTTGGCAGGCTGCGCTCCGGCGATCGCCGCGGCTGAAGTCGGTGCTAATAGCGTTTGCTCGACGATTCTCCAGTTATCCGTTGGTCGCAGTTCATCGGGAAGAGGCTTTGCGAGAACATACATACGCGCCTCAATCTCGCGCGTCGCGAGCGCCCGGACCGTGTTGTCCTCGCGTAGCAGCTGGAAGACGGTTTCATCGTTGAGATCGCTCGAATCGAGCAGCCGCCCTTGTTCGTAGGCCTTGCGAACGAGGATCTTCTTGAATTCCAGCAGCAGCCCCGGCTCGCGCTGCAGAATGGTTATCACCGCTTGCGGAGACAGCGAGACCAGATCCTCCACTTCGTGGCTGCGGTCTATATTGTCGCCGGTCTGCGCCGCGCCAAACCTAATTAATAAGAACGCGAGGGCAGATACCAGCAAGATCGATTTGCATTTGGATCTAGACATGAAAGGGAGCCTTCTTCAGAAACTCGGTGCGACTGCGGAGGTGGCCGATCGCATGAGCATCTCTATCGAGACTACGAGTCGCAGACCTGCCCCCTCCTTGCGGCGGACAAGGACGCCTTCGAGGCCGGCCATCGGGCCTGACCGCATGCGCATTTTTCGTCCGACTCGCAAATAAGGGTGAGGCTCAATTCGAACGCTGCCGGTTGCACCGCGCAAGAGCGGAGCCATCTCAAGCTCACGCAAAGGCGCTGGCTTATCTCCGCGGGAAACAAAGCTGACCACACCGGGAATCTCAAGCACGCGAAGGCGATCGCTCAGCGACAAGCACACAAAGACATAACTGGGGAACAACGCGAGCTCGATTTCTTTGCAACGGTCTTTCCAGCGGTGCAGAGATCGATAGAGCGGAAGGAATCCGCGCAAACTACGGACTTGCATCTGCGCCGCGACTTTCTTCTCATGACGCGCCCAGGTGTATACCGCGTACCAGTTCTCTTGGCCCGACTCGCCCCGTAGATGTTGCGATGCTAACTCAGGAATTGAGGTTTGAAGTTCCAACAGTTGCTCCGTGCATACAGCTTCGCCACCTGAGTACAGTAAATGCGAACGCCGGAAAAATGTACGAACGGATGGCCGTATGTGAACGCGCTCGCCCGTGTGGGGCTGGCATTTGTGAGAGAAGTGAGAGCCTCAGCGATGGTCTGAGGAGCCGGCGGAATTGGCGAGCACGACCGCCGTAGTTATGACAGGGAATCGCGCAGGAGCGCGCCAGAAACTACGAGCTCGCCGCTTCCTTCGCCGGGATCCAGTAAATCTCTTCTTTCAAATGTTGCTTGGTGAAGCCGATGCGCTTCAAAATGCTCTTACCGTTTTCGATCATGTCGGGATGACCGCATAGATAAGCAACGGAATTAGTCCCATCCAGGCCCCACAAGTCTGAATACTTCCGCATTACGTCATCCACGCGGCCCATTTCGCCTGTCCACTTCTCGTCATCCCAAGGGCGGCTTACGGTGGGAACATATTTGAACCATGGGACCTCGGCGGCGAATTTGCATAACTCATCCGTATAACCAAATTCCCATGACCGGCTGGCGCCATTCAGCAGGAACAATTTGTGCTCGCCTTTGAAAGTGCCTTCCTTCCATGCTCGATAAAGCGTGCGCACGTAACTTACAAAAGGCGCAACGCCGGTAACTGTACTGACCAGAAAGTGATTGGTGCGCCCGCTTTTCTGGTCCAACGTAAACAGGCCTTTGGAGGATTTCCGCATCAACACTTCATCTCCGGGTTTTAGCGCATAAAGTTTCGGCGTTAACTCTCCTTGCGGAACCAACTCGAAGAAGAATTCGATCTCACTCTCCAGCGGCGACGAGACAATCGAATATGCTCGTTCGCTGCGCTTCTCCGGTGTTTGCACGCCCAGTGTTGCGTACTGTCCCGGTTTGAATGAGAAGGGGCCGCCGGGATCGATCCGAATCATCCAAAGGTCAGAGGCAAAATCGTTCCGCTGCACAATTTTTGCTCTGTAAAACTTGTCATCAAGCGCGTCCATTGAGGCCTCGCAATTAAGCCACCCAGTTTACAGGAAGTTGTCGGCTGGTTTTTATCAGTCTGATCAGTTCGAGCCAACCGGCACCGGCTGGTTTTGAACCGGAGATGGATGCCAGTTCTTTAGCTTCTCGAGAGCTTGCATGGTTCTTTCCCAGGATTTGTGATTCTTCTTATTGTGATACGGCGCGCTCAAATTCGAATAAAACTCCAGAACGTTGCTGCGCAACTCAGGCGTCATCTGCGCAAAGTTGTTCTTAGTCAGATCTTGCAACAAACGCGCATAAGTCACATCGGCAAGCGCGTATTCTGCGGGGGCGGTTTTGCGGCCAGTATCGCAGTCCGTGTCAGGAAATATTGGACTGTCATCCCGGACCTGGTGCAGCAGGGAATAGTAGTTGTCGCTGGTCTGGTTCACGCTCTTTATGTAAATGTCCTCGGTTTTAGCGGTCGGGACTTTGAAGGCGAGGGCGCTGGCCGGGCCGATCTTCGGGATGCTCCGCAAAATGAATGCCAGGATGCGCGAGCCGATGCCGGGACGGCGATATCCCCTGCCCCACTGTTTTTCATAATTGGTGCGCGATACGCGATAGAGAAATTTCTTCTCATCAAAATTTGGGGTGTCCCGCACCAGATCAGCACGGCGGTTCAATAGTGCCACTCGCGTCATCGCCGGAATAATCCTGCTTACGGCGCGACGAAACGAACCTATCGCCAAATCTTCATCACCAAGAACGTCATGCAGCTGGAGTCCATAGGTCTTCAGGAAGGCACGTTCCAGTACAGGCTTGGAGACTTCAAAACCTATGAAGTCGTGAAATCGGTCAGAGGTGTAGCGGTTCTTTGCCACCTGCACCATGTCGAAACCAAACTCAGTTCGAATATGAGCTTTGTGATCGTCGGCGTAAGTGACTTCATCCCCATACTTCCTCTGGAGTTTGGGAAATTCAATAGCGACCACCTTATTGATCGCCGGATGCCCCACGTTGTCTGATGAGTAGTGCGCGAGCGCTCCCAGAGCAAACGCATACTCGGTTAAATTCGAGGATTCCGCTATGAGTGCGTTGATGAAATCACCCGTACGGACGTAATGCAGCAGATCGCTGAAATATTTGTTGCCGAACGGGTAATAACCCATGTCTTGTACCACGCTGCCGGCGTACGCGTAGGCGTGGGCTTGCTTGATGTCATCAGCCGTGGCCTGCGGGAATCGCTTCAGCAACAGAGGACGGATCTGATCCGGCCATGCCAGATCAATAATCTGTTCGTGCGTCAAGACCGAGTAAGAGTGGCTGGGCGGAGCGAACCCAGTGATGCATGCGAGTAATGCGATCAGCCGGAGGGTTTTCATCGGCAGCTTAGATGCAGAGTAGGCCAGCTATTTGCCTACGACCAGCACTTCAAAGGTGTCCGGTAGGATCGACGGTCGAGGATGCGGTTGCTGCGTGGTCGCGGCCGGCGGCGGCCCAAACTTTGCTGTCACTACATAAGCAACGTGCGTTTTGAGATCCAGTGCCATGGTGCGCGCGCCACGCTCGGTTTTCACGTTTTCCGCCACGCTGAATTTGCCCGGTGAATCCTCTTTTACGACCGTGAGTACGCCCTCACCACAGGAAGCAAACGCAAATTTAGTACCGGGATCGAAGCGGTCCGCGTCCACGCCGTCGCCAATGGGAACCGTGGTAATCACTTTTCCTGTGTCTGCGTTCACCACTGCCATCATTTTATTGTCGCAGCCGACGAACAGGCGCCGATTTTTTATGTCCATTGCCAAACCGCTTGGTGATTCGCACGGGGCAAGTGGCCAGCGCGACTTCACCTTCAGATCTTTCGGATCAAGCGCAAGAAGCTCGCTCTTATCTTCGAGATTCACGAATATTTCACCCTTGCCGGTACTGACGCCGAACTCAGGTTTGCCGCCGAGAGGAATTTTGCCCACGATCTTACCGCTTGTCGCATCGATGGCAGTCGCATCGGCGCTTTTGCCGTTAAACGTAAAGACGCGCTTGGTTGCGGGGTCAAACAGAATCGCATCCGGATTCTCCCCGACCGCCTTTACTTTGGTGATCGGCTTCAAGGTATTCAGATCAAAAATGGTGACAGTGCCTTCGCGGCCATTGCTGGTAAATCCACGGCCGAGATCGTTAGCCAGTGCGATGCCGTGAACGCCGGGCGTGTCGGGAATCTCGCCCACAGGTTTCCCGGACTCGGCGTCGATGACAATGACGTGTGTGGCTCGCGAGATAAACAGATGGTGCGAATCAGGATCGATTTCCAAATAGTCCCATCCACCTTTGCCCCCCAACTTGAAAGTCTTAATCACGTGCAGGCCCGGATCGGCCGCGAACAGTGAAGGGCAAAGGAAAACAATCGCCAGCAGACTACTTAGAAGAGAGCGTTTCATTCTGCATCTCACTTTCACTGTTAAAGCACCGCTAGGGATTCTACCTGCAGAAGATAACTTGTGCTCGTCAGAGGGCAATTGGTGAGTACCAATGCAGAATTGGATAAAAACAAATGAGGGCAGAGTTCGACTGCCCTCAGCAAATTCTCTAAGATCAACGATGATCGCGATCACGGTCGTCGCGGTCCCAATCATAGTTGCGGTCCCAATCGCGGTCATTACGCCACTCGCGACGATTGGGATCATACCAGCCATGAGCTTCTGTGTAGCAACGGTCCCACTCGGCATTCAGTTTTGCCTTCGCTTTTGCTGCTTGCTCACTGCGTCTTCCATGCTCGCGAACTTCATGCCGATAGTGGTCGCTCGCCTTTTCAACGCGGTTTTGACACCGTGAACGCCCATCATCGGCGTGCGCTTTAGGCGCGGTTGCCAGAATCAGCGCCCCGCCCAACATAAGAGCGGCAACTGCATTTCCTAGTCTGATGTGTAACATCCCTTGTGTCCTCCTGTTTTTATCGATCTCGGTTCAGATTGGCCACGCGAGCTAGAGGGTTGCTCCTAGAGCGTGTCTCACGAACCTGTAGGAGCATTCAGGATTTAGAATCGGCTTGTGAGGACAAGCACTTCCAACGCAACAACTCAGCAAAAACAATTTCGTCCGAGACGCTTTCTCTGCGGTGGCCACATTCAGACCATCGCAAGTTTTATCCTGCCGCGCCGAATCACGTTGCCCAAATCTGAGCAGCAGTTGATCGAAGTTGAACCGGGAATCCACGTGCTCTGCCATTGTCACTGGCAAGCGGACCGTCGTTCGGCGGTCACCGTGATTGTGGTGCACGGCCTCGAAGGATCGACCGAATCGAACTACATGTTAGGCATCGCGGAAAAAGGATTCGCCGCGGGTATGAATGTGGTACGCATGAATCAACGCACCTGTGGGGGCACCGACCACTTGGCCCCCACGCTCTATCACTCGGGGCGTTCCGGCGACGTGATGGCGGTCGCGAAGTCGCTGATCGAGAAACATGGTATTTCGCGTTTCGCTTTATGCGGATTTTCCATGGGCGGCAACATAGTATTGAAGACCGCTGGTGAGTGGGCAAGCAATGGACCGCACGAGTTTCGCGCGGCTGCCGCAGTTTGTCCCGCAATGGATTTAGCAGCTTCCGCCGACGCTCTTCATAATCCTGCCAATCGTCTTTATGAGCAGTATTTTCTGTGGAAGTTGAAGGCCCGCATGCGAAATAAAGACCGATGTTTCCCCGGACAATACGATCTCTCGCGATTGCGCGGCTTGAAAAGTTTGCGTGACTTCGACGACAAAATTACTGCCTTCTATACGGGATTCAACGGCGCTTCCGATTACTATGCGCGTGCTGCGGCGGCGAATGTTGTCGAGAAGATTGAAGTTCCGACTTACATCCTTTATGCGCGCAATGATCCGTTTATCCGCGTAACGCCAGAAACTCGGCGGAAAGTTGAGCGCAACCCCAACATCACCTTTGTTGAGACCGATGATGGCGGCCACTGCTCTTTTCTCGGTGAACGCAATGGATATGACGGCCATTTCGCCGAACGCGAAGTCGTCGATTTCCTGCGGTCAGTTAGGTAAGCGGCAGAGAACGCACATGGGTACAACGTGACTAGATGCATCTCTACCGCAATAAAGAGGGAATCATTCCTATAGAATCAGCGGCAATGAAACGCGCTCGGGGCATCGCTGTCGTGGGCGTATGCGCTCTCGCAGTACTGAGCGTTGCGGTCCGGATCAATGCCGAGCCGGTTTCGCAACTTCATCCCACCAATTACGTCAATGATTTCGCGCACGTGCTCAGGCCCGACACCACGGCGGAACTGAATGACATTGCACAGCAGGTTGATCAGAAGGCGAAGGCACAGATCGCGGTCGTAACCATTAACTCGTTGGATGGCCGCGACATTGAAAGCTACGCCGTAGATCTCTTCAAGCACTGGGGGATTGGGAGCAAGAGCACAAATCGTGGTGTGCTGATTCTGATCGCTGTCAAAGATCGCCGCTACCGGACTGAAGTGGGCTACGCGCTGGAACCGATTCTTCCCGACGGCAAAGTGGGAGGCTTCTGGCGCGAAGTAGTGCCGCTCCTTAAACAGAGTGACTACGGTCAAGCTATTAAGCAAAACGCGGAACGAGTGGCGTCCGTCATCGCGGAAGATGCGGGCGTGCAATTGACTGGCGCCACAGCGGGATCAACCGAGCGGTCGCCACCTGGACCAT
>QHZX01000129.1 GCA_003224835.1 Acidobacteriota bacterium
TTGATTCTTCTTCATTACCGATGGAACAACGTCGCCGATTTGGAGTGATCATCGGTACCGGCGGCGGATCACAGGAATTCACCGAAGAGCAATATCGCCTCTACTTTCATGGAAAAGTTAGCAAGATGAGCTTGTTTTGCGTGCCCACGGGGGTGATGGGAGGCATTTCAAGTGAACTCAGCGTTCGCTTCGGGCTGCGCGGCCCTAGTCATGTAATTACCACCGGCTGCACGTCATCAACAGACGCAATGGCTTATGCCGTGCGACAAATCCAATCTGGAAGGCTCGATATGGTGCTCACCGGTGGCGCGGATGCACCAATCTCCTTGGGCACCGTGAGAGGTTTCATATTGATGCGGATTCTGACCGAAGGCTGGAACAGTGAACCACAGAAAGGTTCGCGACCTTTCTCGGCGGACCGCGACGGATTCGTTCTGGCAGAGGGCACGTGGTTATTTGTGCTCGAAGAATACGAGCACGCGAAAGCGCGCGGAGCAAATATCCTTGCCGAAGTGGCCGGATATGGATCGACTTGCGAGGCGTTTCATCGGGTGCGCTTGATGGAATGCGGCGAAGAACCAGCGCGCGCTATTGGACTGGCAATGCAACAGGCGGGGATTGGGCCGAAGAATGTTGATTACGTCAATCTGCACGGGACCTCAACGCAGTTGAACGACCGCATCGAAACCCGCGCCTTGAAACTGGCTCTAGGTGATGAGCGGGCTCGGCAGGTGCCCATGTCAGCGTTGAAGTCGCAGATTGGTCATCCCCAAGGGGCATGTGGAGCAGCAGGAGTTGCGGCGACGATAGTCGCGATGCGTACAGGTCAGATTCCACCCACCATTAATTTGGAGGATCCGGACAAAGATTGCGACCTGGATTATGTGCCGCAGGCGGGCAGAAAAAAACAGATTGAACACGCGGTGTGCAACTGCATCGCGTTTGGATCGAAAAACTCGGCGCTCGTGCTGAGAAACGTTTCCTGAGGTAAGGTTGCTGATCTCGCAAGCGAATCCGCTTATACGATTTAGTCCGTCAACAAATGCGTGACCGCAGCCCGCGTGTCCGCCATATTTGGCGAAAGGCGTTCTGCTTGCTGGTACGCGGTATTCGCATCCGAAGACCTGCCGCTCTGTTCGAACGCGCGCCCAAGCAACGCATATCCCAAATCACTCGGCTGGATCGAAACTGCCTTCGTGTACTGGCGAATAGCAAATTCTAAATTCCCGTTGCGATGTGCGAGCAGGCCAGTACCGATCAAAGCAGGAACATTGCTCGGGTCAGATTGTAGCGACTTAGAAAAGCTCTGCTGTGCATGGTCAACATCTTTCATCGCGAGGTACGCGGAGCCCATGTTGCCAAGCGCAAGCGCTCGGGTGTGCGGGTCAGTGCTGTTGCGCAGTGCGCGTTCATACTGCTTGATAGCGTCGGCGGCATATCCATGGTTCTCTTCGTAAACGCCAAAGTTGATGAGGTCAAACGGTCCCCAGTTATAGAGCCTTAGAGTATTTTGAAAATGGACCATTGCTTCCTGAGTTCGGCCCTGATGGGCAAGTTCCTGGGCTAGATTGTCTTCGGCCATGAAGTTGTCGCCTGTCGCCGCAATCGTGTAGTTCCAGAGAATCTCGCTATTACGCCAATGGCGGATTTGATTGGCGGTCGCGGTGGAGGTTGCCAGTAAGACTGCCGCACATAGGCATCCGCTCAAAGCCGGAGAAACCTTGTACGCAGCGAGCAGCTCGGAAATCCCCCAAATCGCCACCAAGAGAATGCCGATAACAGCAATGTACATATACCGATCTGCTCTCGCCTGCACCCCAACTTGAATCAGCCCGATCATCGGTACTAACGAGCCGAGAAACCAGAGCCAGCCAACAAGAATGTAGGGCGAGCGTTTGCGCGTCTTAATCGCCAACACAGAGAACGAGACCAGGATTGCAGCGGACAGTAGTACTTTCCAGATTTTGAGCAAGCTATCCGCATGCGGATAAATCGGCGCCAGGTGCCGCGGAATAAAAACGTCGCGAATATAGCAAACATAAGAGACGATCGCGGTTTCCATGCGCGAGCCAAGAGAGTATTCGATGACAGTTCGAACGGCATGCCCCGCACGCTGAGCCTTAAGGGTGATGACGGCGCTCAACGCGCTAAGTCCGAATAGAGGCATCTTTTCCGTGAGCAGCTCCGCGAAGGACCGGTGTCGATCTGCCACCCCGGACTCTGAATCCGCAGATGCTGCGGAAGACCGCATTCTTCGCAGCGGCCAATAATCCAATAGCAGCAGCACGAATGGCAGAATAATGACCTGCGGCTTGGACATCAGGGCCAACGCAAAAAGGCCAGTCACTCCGAGGTATCTCGGAATTGACTGCTTACGAACGTACCGGCAGTATGCCCCTGTCGCGAGCAGGAAGAAAAGCATGCTCAGCACCGTCTTGCGTTCAGCAGCCCAAGCCACGGATTCCACGTTGAGTGAATGCACCGCAAAAATTCCGGCTACCATCATGCTGCGCCATGTGAGACCGGTGAGACTCTGCAATATAAGAAATAAGAGAAGGGCATTTAGCGCATGCAGCAGAACATTGAGGAGGTGATGACCTGCAGGATTTAATCCGAACAATTGGCAATCGAGCTCATGCGAAAGCCACGTCAGAGGATGCCAGTTCGCGGCATAGTCAGTTGTAAAGGCCCATTTCAGTGTGTCCCAGGTCAGACCTTCCTTTACGTGAGAGTTCTCGGTTATGTATTGATTGTCATCGAAGTTGATGAAACGATTGTTGCGAACTGGAAGGTAAGCAAGCACCGTAAACAGCACCAGCGCGAGAGAAATTATGAAAGTCCTTTTTCGCGGTGAAGAGAACAGTTCGCCCCCTTTGAGCGGGCTTGCCGTAGGTGCGATCTGGGTTGCGGGTAGGGGCATTCGTTATGCCATTTTATAGTGGCCAAAATAGCGGTGTCTGAATCCCGTCCGGAGAAGATAACGAAGGTCATCGGCTCAGCGAGATAGTTGGCACAATGCGCGACGAAATTGTTCGCTGATGGATGCGCTTTTATGAGAGATGACTTCGTGCTGTGTCGAACTCTTATCGCTGAACCCATTGCTCATGCGGTATGGCTCTCCTCTATCGCCTCAACCAAAATTGTATTAGCCGCCGCCAACGTTAGGATTCTTTAGGCGCCGACTCGGCCACAAGGAAGGGATGGTTTTCCAGGTTGCGGCATTGTGATGCCCTATTTTCTCGAATCGGTGGGATGGCGCAAGAAACTTTGCCTGCTGCGTTCCTAGTTTTTGGGACCTTCTTGGCGCGCTCCGTAAATATGACAAAAAACGTCAGATGAGGCGACAAACTGCGGCAGATAGTCAGGAACTATAAGCCGAAGAGACGCATGAAGGCGGTCAACTGATTCATAGTACTGGGGTCTCTCTTCTGGAGATTGGTAGACTTCGGTAACTTTGGCAGTGGCTAGTGAAATGCGAGACTATTGGGCATCGGGTCGCTGAGACCGAGATTCGAAAACTAAAATTAAGAGGGAAAACACACAAATGCGTAAACAGAAGGGTTTTTCATTAATCGAGTTGCTGATCGTGGTTGCGATCATTTTGATCATCGCCGCGATTGCCATCCCGAACCTGCTGCGCGCCAAGATTGCGGCTAACGAGTCTTCGGCAGCGGCTTCGGTTCGTACCATTGTCACCGCGAACATTGAGTATTCAACGTCGTATCCGGCCGTTGGATATCCGACCACACTGGCCGCCCTTGGGCGGGGAGCCGCAACCTGCTCCACTAACGGACCCACCAGCACGAACGCGTGCATTGTTGACAACATTCTTGCCAGTGGTTCCAAGAGTGGATACACCGTCAATTCGGTAGGCTCCGCTGGAGCTGGGTCGCCTACGAATAACCAGTTTGTCATTTCAGCAGTTCCGCAGCAAGCAGGTTCGAGCGGTGTGAAAGGTTTTTGCGCCGACGAAGATGGTGTGCTTCGCAGCGAGAACCCAGCTGTTACCGCAAACGAAACCAGCCATGCCAACTGTTTGAACGTGACTGCCATGCAGTAGCTTTAAGTTGGGTGAAAGTACCTGGGGAGGGTACACGCCTGAGAGCATCGGATGTCAACATCCGATGCTCTTGCTCTTTGGCTCGGATTTCAATGAGCTGATCCCAAGGTCAGGCCATGGAAGGGCCTTTTGTAATCTAGGAGTGGCGTCAAGGTTGCACTAATAATTGGTTGGGAGCGAAAATGCGTCACCAAAAAGGTTTCTCGCTAATTGAGCTGCTGATTGTGGTCGCGATTATTTTAATCATTGCCGCGATCGCTATTCCGAACCTTTTACGGGCCAAGATCTCAGCGGATGAATCTTCGGCAGCAGCCAGCGTTCGGCAACTCTCGACCGCGCAAATCAGTTATGCAGCGGCTTATCCACTGAATGGATATGCCGCGAACTTATCAGCCCTTGGCCCCGGCAGCTCGAATTGTAGTAGTGGACCAACCAGCGATAACGCGTGCATCGTTGACAATGTGCTCGGGAGCGGCTTTAAAAGTGGCTATCAGTTCCTTTCTGTCGGTTCGGCCGGAGGTTCAGGCAATCCGAATACTCAGTTTGTGTCCAGTTCAGCTCCGACTTCTCCCGGAGTGTCTGGCGTTCGAAACTTTTGTACAATAACGGACGGCGTCTTGCGGATTGATCCAGGGCCTGGTACAGCCATTGCCCCGGATGTGGCTACCTGTTCGGCGTACCCTATCGCGCAATAAGCACTCCGGTAATAGGCGGACCCATCCCGCCATCTCCTTCTCCCAAGGGTTTGAATATAATTTTATAGGCTCGTTGCCTATGAATGCGATTGAAATTCTCGGGCTGGAAAAAATCTACAATGCAGGATTCTGGCGCAAGCGCTCGAAACGCGCGCTACGGCCGCTGACGCTTGCAGTGGACGATGGCGAAATTTTCGGCTTTCTTGGTCCGAACGGCGCTGGAAAAACCACTACGCTAAAGATTCTGATGGGGCTCGTCTTCCCAACGGCAGGCACAGCTCGCATTCTGGGGATGGAATTGGATGATCCCAGAATGAAGGCGCAGATCGGATTTTTGCCCGAGCAGCCCTATTTCTACGATCACCTGACGGCGCGCGAGCTGCTCAAGTATTACGGTCAACTTTCCGGTGTGGATCCCAAACAGCTTTCGCGCAAGGTCGATGCAGCGCTTGAGCAGGTGAAGTTGAGTAATTCGGCGAATCTTCAGTTGCGGAAATTTTCCAAGGGAATGTTGCAGCGGGCAGGCATAGCGCAAGCTATCTTGCATGATCCAAAGGTTGTATTTCTGGATGAACCGATGTCAGGTCTCGACCCAATGGGACGGCGCGAGGTGCGTAACCTGATTGAAGACCTGAAGGCTAATGGAAAGACGGTCTTTTTTTCCACGCACATTCTCTCCGACGCCGAAGCATTATGTGATCGAGTGGCGATTATCAATCAGGGAGAACTGCGCGGAATTGGCGCGGTGCCAGAATTGACCGCCAGCGTGCACGGCAAGGTGGAAATTGTTTGGCAAGGGGCGGCCGTACCGACCGGCATTCGCTCCATGGGAGCACAGTGCCATTCAGCCGGCGATACCACGCGGTTGATTCTTCCAGAGGAAAACCAGGACACCGCGTTAGAGGCATTGCGGCGGGAGCGTCTGCGGCTGATTTCAGTAGTGCCAGTGCGAACCTCGCTGGAGGATTACTTCGTTGCGCAACTTGGTACAGCAGCCAAATCGGAGGTAGTTTCGTCCGAACTGGTAACGGATGGACACAATCGGCTAAGTAAGCAATGAACAACCGCATTCTACATATCGCGACCAATACGTTCCGTGAGGCGGTGCGAGATCGTGTGCTCTACAACCTGATCGCGTTTGCGCTATTGATGTCGGCGGCGGCGGTATTAGTGGGGCAAATTTCGATTCAGATCGAGAAACTGGTTGTGATCAATCTCGGGCTTACCGCGGTTTCGCTGTTTGGAATTGTCATTGCAATCTTCATAGGCATCGGATTGGTATCAAAGGAAATTGACAAGCGCACACTGTACACCGTGCTCTCGCGCCCGGTACGGCGATGGGAATTCATCGCGGGAAAATTTTTTGGCTTGGCAGGAACTCTGGTAGTGAACACAATTTTTATGGGCATCGGAGTGTTTGCCGCCCTTGCTTATGTGTCACACCATTTCGAGAGCTCGGATTTCGGCATCTTAGTCGCGCTGTATTTCATAATTCTGCAATTCGTGGTCATTACGGCTCTGGCTCTGTTGTTTTCTTCTTTTTCTACCCCGATTTTCGCCCCAATCTTTGCTTTCTGGCTTTTTGTGATCGGCAACTTCGCCCAAGATCTGCGTACCTTCGCAGCAATGGCTCATGGAACCACGCGCGTGTTGGCGACCGCGGCGGCCTATCTGGTCCCGAATTTTTCCGCTCTCAATGTAATCAGCCAAGTCGCACACGGTGAGCCCGTGCCACACCGGTTGATATTGCTGAACACGGCGTATGTCTTGGTTTACTCTGCCGCGGTTCTCAGCGGCGCCGTCATGATTTTCGAACGCCGGAATCTGAAATGATCCGCTCACGCAAGGTGACAGTAGTCGCCAGCACCGTTCTGGTATGCAGTATGGTGAGCGCGGCATTATTGCTCCACAAAGTTGACCAGGAACCCCCGGCTGCGACACTGCAGCAAATGCTTTATATCTCCTCTCCAAAATTATTGAAACGTCTTAGCCTCGGCTATGAAGGATTGCTGGCAGATATTTATTGGACCCGAACCGTGCAATATTTCGGGGGTACGCACAGGCGCGGTGGTGGAACTTATAAATTGTTATGGCCCCTTCTGAATATCACTACACAGCTCGATCCGCACCTGATACCGGCATACGAATTCGGTGGGACTTTTCTTCTAGCTAAACCACCGGAAGGAGCCGGAGATCCGGCGAAGGCCATAGAACTGGTGCAGTACGGCACCCAAATGAATCCTACCGACTGGCATCTCTTTTATGACTTGGCTTTTATCTACTATGACCTGAAGGATTATCGTCATGCGGCTCAAGCCTTCTTGCGTGGCTCGCAACTACCGCATACCCATCTCTTTCTGAAGGTTATGGCGGCGCAAATGGCACAGCATGGCGATGATCTAGAAACCGCCCGCATGATGTGGAGCGAAACCTACGAAACCACGCATGACAAAATGATCAAGGCTAATGCCGCGGCACATTTACGCGTGATTCAGGTGGATGAGGATGTATCGGCTCTCGAGAAACTGGTCCAGACGTACCGTGAACGAACTGGGCATTTTCCAAAAACATTTTCAGAAATGGTTTCGTCTGGATTTCTGCGTGGTATTCCGCTGGATCCATTGCGGCATCCGTATCGCCTGGAGCCTGGGGGGAAGGTGGTCGTAACTAATCCCGATGCTCTGCCATTTCTCGACAAGGGCCTGCCAAGCGACTATGTCCCGAGTCCGGCCCCAAAACTTACGCCTGAAAATTAAAATTGCCGGAACGAATGGCACCTGAAAAACGAGTGAGCGAGAGAACTTGCCGCTTGTGGTCTGCCATTTGGAACTGGTGGTGTGATCAACGTAGAGAGACGAGCACATTCAGCGCCTTTCGACGCCTGCTCGGGATAGCATGGGAGTTCGGTCGCGAATCCCTTCCCGACCGTCGCCGTCAACGTTATGGAGACGTGGACTATGACTGGGAGCACCGGGTAAATACCACTGGGGCAGCGTTGAATTGGCGCACACGTCTGCTGGGGCTGCTACATTCCCAGTATCAGCCGGTGCCCCCGGAGCAATTCCGCGAAATGATATCAGCGCTCGCGGGGCATATTGGCGAAAGCGCGGATCTCAGGCAGTTCACATTCATCGATATTGGTTCGGGAAAAGGTCGAGCGCTACTGCTGGCGTTAGAGTGGGGTTTTCGGCGCATGGTCGGAGTCGAACTTCTTCCGGAGCTTGATCGAATCGCGCGAGACAACATTCGAGCTTTCCAAGAGCCGGGCGTTAATGCGGAGATCGAACTGGTTTGCATGGACGCGAGAAGGTTCACTTTTCCCACAGAACCGTCAGTCGTTTTCCTTTTCAATCCTCTACCGAAACCGCATTTGCGGGTTTTGCTGGCTAACCTCGAGAGGTCGCTGCGCCAGAACCATCGAGCTTTGTACTTGGTCTATGCAAATCCCGTTTTCGAACGGGCTTTTGCTGCCTTCCAGATGCTCAGAAAGGTGAGCGGCACCAACCAATATTCACTTTTTGCTACTTCGGCCGGCAGGTGAAGTTAGGACTTTGAGGAACCATTTCCCGAGGAATTCTTGCCAAGCGCTCGATCGGCGAGTTCCACCCAGCGCTGCAGCCGCGCCTTAACCATGTCACTTTCGCGGCGCGCAGGGATTTCCCTGGAATCTCTGAAAATTCCAAGCATGTCCTGCCACAAGTTGTTGCGGCGGCGGCGCTCGAGAGGAAGCTTCGGGTTCGCGCTCATGACAAGCTAATCCGTTCAGATTATTTCAAATCCATACGCATTGTTCGGTACAGTACACTATGTATTTCGGCGGATATTAACATTAGCCTTGGATTAGGTGTCCGCATCGAAACTTAAAATAGGCCCGTTCTCTTCTGCAGTTTTCCAGTTTCTCTAACTGATAAACACATGAAATTGAAATCATTTCCCGTTCTTTTGTATTTATTCAGCAGCGCGCTTTCGGGGTTCGCCCTCCCAAACGTCAACACGGTGGCACGCCAAGTAGATGAACGTTATAACCGTCTGCGAACGCTTGAGGCGGATTTCACAGAGATTTACCAGGGCTCCGGCACGGAACGAACGGAATCAGGTAGGTTGTGGCTGAAAAAACCCGGCAAGATGCGATGGGAGTACCGTTCTCCAGAGGAGAAGCTGTTTATCGGGGACGGACGTGATGGCTGGCTTTATCTGCCGGTAGAAAAGCAAGTGCGGAAATCTTCCATGAAGAGACTGAACGATCTCCGATCTCCGCTGGCATTTCTGCTGGGTCAGACCAAGTTGGAGAAAGAACTCACGGGCCTTTCATT
>QHZX01000130.1 GCA_003224835.1 Acidobacteriota bacterium
TGCTGCCGGAAAAGATCTTTACGCCGAAAAGACCATGACGTGGTCAATTCCCGAAGCCGAAAAATGTCTCGCGGCGGCCCGGAAATCCGATCGCGTAATTCAAATTGGTTTGCAGCATCAGTCTGGCGGCCCCTTCGCCGATGCGAAAGAATGGATGTCAGACGGCATTGTCGGCAAAGTCACGCAGGTTGATTCCTGGATGAGCCGCAACACTCCTCACGGTCAGGGTCAGTGGGTTCGCCGGCCTGCCGCCGATTGCACCGCCCAAAATGTAAATTGGCCATCGTTCTTGAATGGCCGGCCTGACAAGGGTTTTGACGCCTACAAGTTTATGAACTGGCGTCTCTACTGGATGTTCTCCGGCGGAAACAACACGGAAAATATGATCCACCAGATCGCCTGGATTATGGCGCTGCTTGATCTCGCTCCGCCCAGTGCCGCGTATATGTCCGGCGGCGTATTTTCTGAAAAAGATGGCCGCGAAGTTCCCGATACCATTGCGGTCACGCTTGACTTCCCGAATGATCTTGTCGTGACCTGGCAATCCACATTCAGCAATCGCCGTTACGGCCTTGGCCAAAGAATATTGGGCAGCGACGGCACCATCGAATACATAGCAGGGGCGACCGACATGGTCAGCGGAGAATCAGAAGAGAAGGTCCAATATTATCCCGAAACCGTCAATCGTCCCGATGGCGCGGTGCTGACCGGCAAAAGCCCCACACCAAGCCACATGGCGAACTGGATCGATTGCATTCGCACTCGCAAAACTCCAAATTCGCCAGTGGAACTCGGATATCGTTCCGCGCTTGCGGCTCACATGGCAAACCTGTCGTATCGACAAAAGCGCCGCATCACTCTTGAGGAAGCAAAAGCATTTCGGCCGGAATTTTAGATCTCACAGTAATAATGCCCACGCTGAGCAAACGCGCTTCCGAAAAGAATCTGACTCGTGATGAGGTCAGAAAATTCGTTGCCGAAGCATCTTCGCAGCTTTCTCTGAAAGGCAAACGCGTCCTCATTATCATTCCAGACGGCACCCGCACCATGCCGATGGCGCTGATGTTTGAACTTTTACAAGAGAAAATCGCCACGCAAGCCGCCGCCTGCGATTACCTGGTCGCATTGGGTACACATCCCGCCATGAATGAGGCGCAACTCAGCCTCATGTTCGGGCGCCCGGTAGCCGCTGGCATATGCGACGGAGCGCGCATTTTCAATCATCGCTGGGATCTTCCCGACACATTTTCTGAGATCGGAGTAATCCCCGCCGCTGACGTCACTCGAATTTCAGGCGGAGTGCTTTCAGAACTCATCCGCATACAAATTAATCGGCTGCTTTTCGATTACGACCAGATCCTGATTTGCGGCCCGGTGTTTCCTCACGAGGTGGTCGGGTTCTCCGGCGGAAACAAATATTTGTTTCCCGGCGTTAGCACCGGCGAGATGATTCATCAGACGCATTGGCTCGGCGCGCTGCTCGGCAGTTACAACATCATCGGCACCGGCACAACTCCAGTTCGTCAACTGATCGACCTCGCCGCCGCCAAGGTTTCTGTTCCAGTTGCGTGTTTCGCCCTGGTGCTAAAGGGAGTGGATATCGCTGGCATTCACTTCGGACCAGCCCGTGAAGCATGGAAGCTGGCCGCTGAACAGTCCTCTCAAACCCACATCGAATGGGTCGATCGCCCATTCCGCCGCGTGCTCGCCGTCATGCCTGAAATGTACGCTGATCTCTGGACCGGCGCCAAAGGAATGTATAAATCAGATCCTGCCATCGCCGATGGCGGCGAAGTAATTATTTACGCACCTCACATAACTCAGGTCAGTTATTCGCACGGCTCCCTACTCGATAAAGTGGGCTACCACTGTGCCGAGTATTTTTTAAAGCAGGCCAAACGCTTCGCCGATATTCCACGCGGCATCCTTGCCCACTCCATACATCTCTATGGTCAGGGCTCGTACGACGCAGCCACCGGTGTCGAGAAACCTCGCATTCAGGTGACGCTTGCGACTGGTATCCCTGAATCGCGTTGCCGTGATCTGAACTTGGGCTATCTCGATCATCGGACCATCAACTTGAGAGATTGGAAGGATCGCGAGATCGACGGAATTAAGCTGATTCCGCACGCCGGCGAAATTCTTTATCGATTGAAGAGTTCCGGGCAAGCCGCTCAAGACATCAGCTCACAAGCTGCTCAATCTTCCGCCCTAATCTCGTAATCTCAGAACCGGCTCCGCACAACCTCCTCGCTGGAAGGTATAATTTCGGTCTGCTCACAAGCACGTTATGGGACATCCCCTTCTCGACCTTACCGACAAAACTGCAGTCGTAGTTGGCGGGACCAGCGGAATCGGACTCGCAATTTCTCTTGCACTGGCCAAAGCCGGAGCCAACGTCATCCCCACTGGCCGCCGCGCTGAGTTGGTAAAAGCTGCCGCCTCGCAAATCGAGGCGCTCGGCCGCCGTTCACTCGCGGAGCCTTGCGATGTAACCGAGAATGCCAGCATCGAGACTCTGCTGCAAAAAACCACGGCCAAGTTTGGTAGCGTCCACATCCTCGTAAACTCCGCCGGACGCACCAAACGCATGCCCACCCTCGATTTCCCCGAATCCGAATGGAACTCGATCATGGAAACCAATTTGTCCGGAACCTTGCGCACCTGCCGGGTGTTCGGGCGTCACATGATCGAAAAAAAATACGGGCGAATCATCAACATCGCATCGATTTCCTCATTCCGTGCGCTCTATGAGGTTGCTGCATACGGCGCCAGCAAAGCTGCCGTCGCTTCCCTCACCCAATCTTTAGCAATCGAATGGGCGAAATCAGGCGTTTGCGTGAACGCCATCGCCCCGGGAGTTTTTCGTACCGATCTGAACGCGGCGCTCCTCGATGGCACAGACCGCGGACGCGAATTTTTGCTCCGCACCCCGATGCATCGCTTTGGCCAGCTCGATGAACTCGGCGGTGCAGCCGTCTTCCTTGCCTCTGACGCAGCCAGTTTTGTCACCGGTCATGTGTTAGTTGTCGATGGAGGATTTCTCGCTAGCGGAGTCAATCAGTAACTGTCATCGCGAGCAGCGCATTGTTGCCCGTTTGCGTTGCACTTTTTGTTCGTGGTTATCGCTGCGGCGGAATCAGTTCACTCTTTTGCGATGGTCTCTATCTTCGTAATCATCGCTGTCCGAGCCGGCAGAGCCCAGGAGTTCGTCCGCCAGTCTTAACCAGCGCACGACGGTTTGGTAGTCAGGAAGCTCTTCCCGCCGGTATGGATAATCTGGCGCTCGCGGTCGCACCCGCCTCCGGGGTAATTGAATTACTTCAGCTTCCAGCACCCTCTTGAACGCGCTATATACCGCCTTCCGCCGGATCTTATGGCGTTTGTGTCGCCTGAACATCTGCAAAATCTTGGGCACGTGGGCGCTCCCAGACGCACCATGTAAGATGCTGCGCATTACGTCGGGTCGATACTGCGCATTCTGTATGGGCCGTAGGTACGTCACGTTCCACGCAGTTACTTAGACCAGTAGCGGCAGATTACAGAGATGCGACTTCGGAACGGGAAGCTGAAGATGCCTTCTCAGCCTTGCTCCTCAACTTCAGCAGGCGCTCTCCCGAGGCGGCCAGCGTCTCCGGCTTCTTGGCGAAGTGTAAGCGGACCAGATGATTTACAGATTCGTGAAAAAAACTCGATCCCGGCACCGCCGCAACGCCTACTTGGCGAGCCATCCATTCACAAAATGCCGTATCGTTTTTCCACCCAAACTCGGAGATGTCCACCATTACGTAGTACGCGCCCTGCGGCTCGGTGTACTCGAGTCCGGCTTCATCGAGATACCCGAGGAACGTTGCTCGTTTCTCCGTGTACAGAGCTTGTAGATCTTTGTAATAGCTGTCCGGAAGTTCGAGTGCTGTTACCGCCGCTTCCTGCAACGGTGCCGCCGCACCCACAGTAAGAAAATCGTGAACTTTGCGCGCCTGATTAATGACCGTCTCTGACGCGATCACGTATCCCAGTCTCCATCCCGTCATCGAATAAGTTTTTGAGAGCGAACTACAACAAAGAGTTCTCTCGAACATTCCTGGCAGCGATGCAAAGTAAGTATGCCGGTGCGGCTCGTATACGATGTGCTCATAAACCTCATCCGTTAGCACAAAAAGGTCGTGTTCTTTCGCCAGCTTGGCAATCAACAACAGCTCGTCGCCTGTAAAAACTTTTCCCGACGGATTCGCGGGATTGCACAACACCAATGCCTTGGGCTTCTGTTTAAACGCGCGCTGCAACTCATCCGGATCGAACACGAAATCCGGCGGATGCAAAGTCACATGAATCGGCTCTGCCCCGCACAGGATCGCGTCAGCCGCATAGTTCTCATAGAACGGCGAAAACACGATGACCTTGTCACCAGGATTGCACGAGGTCATCATCGCGACCATCATCGCCTCGGTGCTGCCGCAAGTGACCACGACATTCTTGTCCGGATCAATCTCCAGCCCCATGAACCGCGACTGCTTGCGAGCCAGTGCCGCGCGAAAATTCGGCGCGCCCCAAGTTACCGCGTACTGATGTGGCCCCATCCGCGCCGCACGTTCGGCAGCTTGTAAAACCACCCCCGGCGGATCGAAATCCGGATACCCCTGCGACAGATTGATGGCGCCGCATTCATTCGCGAGCCGCGTCATCCCGCGAATCACAGATTCTCCAAATCTGCTGGTGCGATAACTAGTCTTAGGCATGAATTTCCTCTAAATTCTCTCATCCGCAACGAGCGCTGAAAAAGAAGCCATCACGCCAGATCATCGAAGTTGAAGCTGGCAAGCGACAAGGGACGATAAGATAATTCATCATGAATCTTACGCGCCGCCGTTTTGCGCAGCTTGGAATTGGGACTGGACTTGCTCTGTCCGCCGGCCGCGTATGGGCGCAAGGCGTTTCGACTCATACCGCCAAATCCTTGCCAAGGCCTAAGGCTTCCGGTCGTCCATTCAATGCTCATTTTGTTGATATCGCGGAAGCAGCCGGCCTGCACGCTCCCGTGATTTATGGCGAAGCCTATCGCAAGAAATACATACTGGAGTCCACCGGCTGCGGATGCGCCTTCATCGACTACGACAATGATGGCTGGATGGATATCTTCGTGCTGTCCGGCACTCGCCTTGAAGGAGCGCCACCCGGCACAACCAATCGTCTATACAAAAACAATCGCGACGGCACCTTCACAGACGTGACCGAAAAGGCAGGTCTGCATTTTGAGGGGTGGGCCTGTGGAGTCTGCATCGGGGATTTCAACAACGATGGCTTCGACGATATTTTTTGTACCTGCTACGGACAAAATATTCTCTACCGTAATAATGGCGACGGAACTTTCACCGATGTCACAAAAGCGGCCGGCCTCTGGACTGATCAACAAAGGTGGGGAGCCGGTTGTACTTTTGTGGATTATGACCGCGATGGCCACCTTGATCTATTCGTCTCAAACTACGTGCGCTTTTCTATCGACAAAGCACCCGTTCCCGGACAAAACAGCAGTTGCTCCTGGAAAGGTATCCCTGTCGAATGCGGACCGCGAGGGCTGGCCACGGGCAAGCATTCACTTTATCGAAACAACGGTGACGGAACTTTCACCGACGTAAGTGAGCATGCCGGTATTAACCGCGCGACCCTTAGTTATGGGATGACAGTTGTCGCCGCGGACTTCGATGAAGACGGATGGCCCGACATCTACGTCGCGTGTGACTCCACTCCCAGTCTCCTCTTCATGAACAACCACGATGGGACGTTCCGAGAGGAAGGCGTGCTCCGCGGCGCGGCGTTAAGCGAAGATGGAATGGAACAGGCTGGCATGGGACTCGGGATTGGGGATTACGATTTGGATGGGCATCTCGACATCTTTAAGACCCATTTCGCCGACGACGCTAACATTCTCTTCCACAATGACGGCAAAGCTAATTTCGAAGATGCCACAACCTCCTCGCGAATTGCCGTGGAAACCCGCTACGTGTGCTGGGGCGCGGGTATCGTTGACCTCGATAATGACGGAGACCCTGATTTGTTCATGGTCACCGGTCACGTGTACCCAGAGATTGAGCAAAAGATCCCGCAGTATCCGAACAAAACGCCGCGGGCGGTGTTCAGAAATCTTGGGCATGGCATTTTTGAGGAACTCATATAACGATGGCGACTTGGACATCCTCATAATCAACCTAAATGAACCTCCTTCCCTTTTGCGCAATGACTTAGTCGCTAAAGCAAACTGGATGAAAATAAAGTTGCAAGGCGTAAAATCCAACCGCGGTGCAATCGGCGCGCGTGTTCTCACTCACTACGGTGGCAAAACCCAGGCCCAAGCCGTGCTAAGTCAATCCAGCTTTTTCTCTTGTAACGATTCCAGATTGCACTTCGGGTTGGGGACAGCTGATTCGGTCGATGTGGAGGTATTCTGGCCCAGCGGCTTACATGAGAGCTTCAAAAGCCTGGCCCCAAATCAATTAATTACGATCAGAGAAGGTGTCGGCCGAGTGCCCAATCTCGGCTGGTCCAAGTCTTGATTTGCAAGCGTAATCCACAGCTTTCGTCTCAAATCTGCAATTCTCCCGCCCTATTTTGTCAATGATTTGTCTCCAAATTCTGACTTGCCGATTGTTTGCACCAACTAGAAGGCCTATCACAAACTTAGTTAAGAATAACGATTTTGCTTGACTACTTACATCAACTAGAGGTAATAATCGCCACTGCATTTCTTAAGCCCGTGTTCGCGTTCATTCTCATCGGTCTCATTTTCTAGCTAAGGCAATCGCGTCGCCCATTCGTGGATGGGTGACGGCGGCAACAACTCACAGGGCAAAACCTTCTCAGGAGGAGAAATGTTAAACCTTCGAAAGCTCCTGGCTTTCACCGTCGTGTTTGTTTTAGGCTTCGCGCTTCATACTGCGCGAGCGCAGAGCGTCTACGGAACCATTGCCGGAACCATTACGGACTCAAGCGGAGCCGCAATTGCGAACGCGACCGTCACACTCACCAACCTCGGTACCGGAGAGAAACACACCATGGAGGCCAGCCCCTCCGGCCAATACACATTTGTGAATATTTTGCCTGGACGCTATCGAGTGGAAGGCGAGAAGAGTGGCTTCAAGAAGGTTGTGCGCGAACCGGTCGTGGTTGAAATTGAGAGCGGCCTCAGGGTCGATCTGGTTCTCCAAGTTGGAGCGCAGACCGAAACTGTTGAAGTCACCGGCGAGGCGCCGCTGCTTCAGCCCGAAACGCAATCACTGGGGCAAGTTGTGGAAGGCCGACTCGTCACTGAGTCGCCATTGAACGGACGCAATCCATTGGCCTTAGTGGCGCTGGTTCCCGGTGTCGTGCCGCAGGGTTCACCATCAGGTGGCAACTATTCGGGTGGTAGTTCAGTCGGTGCTAACCCTTTCGCTCTCGGAGATTTTCAGATCGGTGGTGGCCAAGCTGGACAGAGTCAAATCCTTTTGGACGGTGTGGCCACAAACGGGGCCTACCTGAACATCGTTACGGTCGTTCCCACCCAGGATGCAATTCAGGAGTTCAAGGTCCAAACGAACAATCTCGGACCCGAGTACGGGCGTTTTGCTGGGGGAGTGATCAACCTCGCTACCAAATCTGGCACGAATTCATTTCACGGTTCCGCTTATGAATTCCTGCGCAACAAAGTTTTTGACGCAAATGATTTTTTCTCGGCGCGGTTTGGATTACCGGTGCCGGCGTTTACTCAGAACCAGTTTGGCGTCAATGTGGGTGGGCCGGTGATCAAGAACAAGCTGTTCTTCTTCTCTAGCTATGAGGGTTATCGTCTTCGCAAAGGAAACACTATTACGACCAGTGTGCCGACAGCGCTGGAGCGAACAGGGGATTTCTCGCAATCCGGGTTCCCGATCTATGACCCCTTGAGCCCGGTCGGCACGTGCACTTCGGGTGGAGGCACTTGCAGGACACAATTCCCTGGAAACAACATTGCCGGACGGATTGACCCAACTGCTCAGGCGCTTCTGAGCTACTTCCCTCTGCCTAATCAGCCTGGCGAAACAAACAACTTCGTTGAGAACTTTAGCAGTGGCGGCAATATTGATCAGCTCAACGAACGCGTCGATTTTAATTTGAGCGAGAAGCAGCGGCTATTCGGCCGATACACGCGTAATCACATCCTGTCTCTTCCTCTTGCCCCTTTCAAGGATATATGCACCGACCGCTGCACGGAAGACACGATTGCGCATCAGGTCGCCGTGGGTGACACAATTGCAATTTCGCCGCAAACGATTCTTGATTTGCATATTGGCTACACTCGCTTCACATATGTGCGCACTCCGCTAAGTAAGGGAATTGACCTCTCGCCGTTCGGCCCGAACTGGGCCGCGCTGGCACCTCAGTTCGCCTATACGCACATTCCAGATGTTTGCGTTTCTCAAACTCAAGGTGACAGTCAGTGGGGAGGCCCAGGCAGTTGGTGCTCTCAGGGTTTGGGAAGCGGCATCGGCGCATATGATGACACCTTAAGTTTTACTCCTAGTTTGTCTAAGATCATGGGGTCGCACACGTTCAAAGTTGGTGGAGAATTCCGCCTGCTGCGCAACAACTATTACCAGAGCAATATTCCTGCCGGGTTGTACCAATTCGACGCTGGCATGACGGCGCCAAACCCGAAGAATTCACCTGGAGCGACTTTCCTCAATGATCCAGCTCTTTGCAAGGGGCCTCAAGTCTGCGGTGGTGGACAGGGATTTGCGTCCTTCCTTCTCGGGTATGGTCAGGACATCAATTCCAGCGTGGTTACGCCGTCACGCATGGCCACTCAGGTTAAGTACCTAGCCTTCTATGCTGGCGATACCTTCCGAGTCACCAGGAAACTCACCCTGAATCTTGGAGCCCGCCTAGACTTACAGGGAGATTGGACGGAACGATTTGATCGCCAAGTCGCCTTCCTGCCAAACGCGACCAGCCCCATTGCAAGTGCGGTCGGCATGCCCAACTTGAAGGGCGAGTTCCCTTTGGTGCATTCTCCTTTGCTGTCGCGTCGCACTCCCTTTAG
>QHZX01000131.1:0-4955 GCA_003224835.1 Acidobacteriota bacterium
GTAATCCCAGCATGTTGTGCGCATCGGCTCGGTCACTTTTTACCAGCGATGAGCGAAGGCCAGAGACGGCCGCCTGCCAGTCCGGAACAGGAACAAAAGATGTGGCGTTCAATCCGGCTTCAAATTGTCCCAGTGCTCTATCCACCTCACCGAGCCGGAGAAAGACGATTCCAAGATCAATGTAGGATGCCGCGGTTGCGGGCAAGAGCGCGATCGCGCATTGTAGGTCGGTCCGCGCGGCACTTAAATCAGTTGTTTCGCGCAGGGTCATGCCGAGAAAAGCATAACTCGCGCCCGCTGCCGGATCGAGCCGCACACTTTCTTTCAACTCTGAAATCGCTCTTTCGTGCGAGCCGCTGTACCATAACGCGACCCCGAAGTTGTAATGAGCGTCCGCGTATTCCGGCCGGAGCTGTACCGCACGCTCCAGGTGATTGAGCGCGAATGCGAGATCTCCTTGTTGCCCCAGGACGTATCCCAATAGATTATGGGCCTCGACATGCTTCTCATCTGCCTGCAGAGCTGACGTGAGTTGTTCCCGGGCGCCATTCAAGTCGCCCTTCGCGGCCAACTCCTGCGCACGTTTGTAAAAACCGTCCGCAGAACTGGCACTCGCCGGAACCGGTTTCTGTGTCGCGGCACTCTGTTGCTTGAGGGTCTGGCCGAGCCCGTAATAGGCTTCCTGTTGCTCGGGATTAATCTCGACCGCCTTTTCGAATGCGGCAACTGCCCCAGCAAAATCTCCGCTTTGGCGCAGCGTTTGTCCAAGCTCGTAATGGAATATCGCATTGCCGGGCTCAGCCGCCACTACTCGATGCAGATGCCGAAGGGCGCCTTCGAGGTCACCTTTATCTCTCAGAGCCAGCGCGAGGTCCAGCTGCGCACCGGATCTGTTTGGCGCGAGAGCTAGAGCCTTCTGAAATGCCGTAATTGCCTGGTCGGTTTCCCCGCTGTGCGATAGGGCCGAGCCCAGGTTAGTGTATGCACGCGCATTTTTTGGATCGAGCGCGACCGCTTTGCGGAATTCGGCGACGGCATTTGGCAAATCGGACTTCTCCATCAGCGCCACGCCAAGCCAGTTGTGAGCCTCAGACGAATTCGGTCCAAGCCGCACCGCGTCATGCAAAGCTTCGAGGGCGTGCGGAAAATCGTCCATCGCGATATAAGCGAGACCCAACTGAAGCCTGACTTTGGAATCAAATGGACTGTGCTGGACCGCGGCCTGCAATTGTTCAATGGATGAAGCAGGAGCCTTTTGCGCGAGCGATGACACTGCCCACATCGCGCAAACAACGGCTAAAGCTCCCAAATGAATGCAATTTATTCTCATTGCTCAGGATCCAGCAATCTCAGTTGCAACCGCGAACTAGCTTGATCTTCGGTCCGAAGCGACTTGGCGATTTCGAGCTGCTTGTCCGACTCTTCTTTTCTCCCCATGCGCGACAACAACACGCCAAGCTGGTAATTAGCTTTGACTGATTTTGGGTCTAACCGCACAGCTTTCTCAAGATTGCTTTCTGCCTCGGGATATTGATGCGCGCTCATCAATAGCTCGCCCAGAACTTCGCGAGAAGGAGCATGATCTGGATAGTGCTGAAGTAAGGTCCCCAATTTCTGGATGGCTTCGGATTCCTTCCCCTGGTCACGCGCGATCAAAGCTAAGTAATAGTAGGATGCGAGTTGATTGGGCTGCAAGCGAACGCTTTCGTAAAAGTGCGCCGCAGCGTCAGAAAGATGGCCTTCTAGATACAGTACTGAGCCTAGCGCATATTGGACTTGCGAATCTTGTGGATTTTTTTCGACTAGTTTCTCGAATATTCTCTGCGCCGCTTCAAACTGTTTCTTTCCGACATTGGTCGAGCCCAGAGCGTATAAATATGTCGGATCATCAGGTCGAAGAGCAGCAGCTTTGGTCAGCGCAGCCTCGGCATCGTCGAGCAGGTCCATCTTCAGGCAGACTCGTCCGAAGCCGAGAAGAATCTCTGGATTTTCCGGTTCGATTTTTTTGGCGCGCACCCAGTAGGAGAGCGATCTCTCGAGATGGCCTTCTTTCTCGGCAATCATCGCCGCTTCGTGCAACGCCGGCAACGAGTCGGGCTTCATCTTCAGAGCGAGATCGTACTGGCCTAGAGCTAGTGTCGGGTTATTATTGAGCAAATATAGTCCGGCTAAGTTAAAGGCTAACTCGTAGGAAGCCGGGCCAGAGCGCGAGGCGTTTTCCAGCACGTCAGTGGCTTCGAGGGTGGCGCCTCCGTTGGCGAGTACTACAGCGAACTTGATGGACCAGTCGACTGGTACACCTGAAAGTTGAATCCAATCTTTCGACAATTCCGCCACCGCGTTGCGCCCACCTGTCTTTACATAATCAGTGGCCAAAAGCACTAGTCCCTCGGGCGATCTCTTCAGCTCAGGAAGAATCGGGTTCGCCAGCTCCAGTGATTGGCGGTAGTTGCCCTTTTCGCTCTCGTAGCGGGCCAGCGCAAATCTAGCCAGCGCGTTCGACGAATCCAGTTCCAGCACCCGACGATACATTGCAATGGCAGGGTCTTGTTTCCCTTGGGCTGTGTACGCTTCAGCGAGACTCAAACGGGCCCCCACTAAGCGAGGCTCAAGGCGGATTGCCTCCTGTAGGAACTTGACACTTTCAGGGATGCGTTGTTGCTGCAACCGAATCGTTCCGAGGACCGAACAGGCGGCCGCGCGAGTCTGAGGATCAGAAAGAGCAATATGCGCCTGACGATCGGCGTCCTCCAAGCGGCCCTGCCGCACGAGGTCTACTGCGTTCTGAAGGGCAGCGCGGGAATCCGCAGCGCAAGGGTAAGAAGAAATGAGCAGAGAAAGCGCAGATAAGAGCAGACAAGGCAGCAGGGAATTGCGCGAGGATAATGCTCTGTTTCCGAACACCCGGTTTCTATTGCAACTCCCAATCACTGAAAGGCTGCCCAGGCTCCGCCGAGGATTTCGGCGGAACCTGGTTACATATTGTCTTATTTCTAGTAGCTGAACTTTAAGGCAAACTGGATCGAACGCGGATAATTGCACTGCGTGCCAACTGATCCGAACGTTGACGATGATCCATCCCAGAAAGTACTTGGGTTGCAGAAATCAGTTCGGTTAAAGATATTTCCGAACTGTGACTCGAACCGCATCTTTAGCTGTTCTGTCAGGTTGAAGACTTTAAACAGGCTCAAGTCCTCGTTATACGTCGGGAAACCTCGGGCAGTTCCGTCTGCACGAGGGGCATTGCCAAACGGATTGACACCAGGATCGCTCCATCCAGCCGTATTGAAATAGTTTTGCGCTAGCGGATTGTAGAAAGAGCCTACCTGTTTGGCATATGCACTGGCTCCCTTTACCCGGTCTGGTCGTCTCTGCGGATTGAACAAAATACCACCGTAGGTGCCGTTGTCCATATTTATGTTCAAAGGCCGGCCACTCTCGTACCGTAGCACCCCGCCAAAGTTCCAGCCGCCCAGCAATGCGCCTGCGGCACCAGTAAATTTCTTGGCTCCAGGTATCTCCCATGTATACGCCACGATGAATACATGGGGCGTGTCATCATCACTCAGGCCCCATTCGCACTTGTGAGGACATGCGGGGTTTTGAATTCTCACATTTCTACCATCCCCGGACTGTCCAGTTTCGGAGCCATCGTTATATAGCTTCGAGTAGGTGTACGCCACGCGGAACTGGAGACCATGCGAAACACGCTGTTCCAGCACGAGCTCCAGCGCGTTATACATGCTGCTTCCCAGCGGGACATCACGCCAGACTATGTTTTGATACTGAGGATACAAGCGAAGCGCCTGGGCCACAGTGCCGTTAAAAGTGGAATACGGCAGCGGAACAACACCGCCCGCGCACGCTCCATTGGTCAGCGCTCCACTGTTACATGAAGAGCTCAACACCGTTGTACCCAGCGAAAGCACCCTGGGGTCGTTCATATTTCCGTAAATACCCATCGCCTGCCAGGGCGCCGTCAGCCGGGTCCCTCGGTTTGCAATGTAGGACACGTCTAGTCGCATGTTTTTCACGATCTCTCGTTCAAACGTAAGCGACCAGTTCTGATAACGCGGAAGAGTCAGTCCGTTTTTCGCAACTGCTAGAGGCGAAGTACCATTCGCGAACGTGGGATCTATGAATGGTGGCTGCAGAATGCAAGGGGAGCTAGCCAAGCCGCCTGGACAGGCTGCACTGGTCGCGGGAAAACCTTGGTCAAAGGAGAACGCCGGAGAGAATCCGTTAGATATATTCGGAACCGTTGGGTTCGAGTTGTAGCCCATTGTCGGGTCTCCTTGAAATTGCGCGAAG
This sequence comes from Acidobacteriota bacterium, assembly GCA_003224835.1. Taxonomy (GTDB): domain Bacteria; phylum Acidobacteriota; class Terriglobia; order Terriglobales; family Acidobacteriaceae; genus Gp1-AA145. The sequence goes on from QHZX01000131.1 coordinate 4,312, forward strand.
GAGATACCGGAGTAGTACATGCCATACCCGCCCCGAACCGCCGTCTTGTCGTTTACGCGGTAGGCGAACCCGAGCCGTGGACCCCATGCACTATGGTCTGGGTTCTCAAAAGTATTCCGTCCAACACAACCCGAACAGTGTCCCGCGAAGATGACCGCTCCCGGCCGCCGATCGGCCCCAGGATTCGGCGCGTTGGGATCAAAGGTCGAATATCGATTCTGGCTTTCAGTGCGGGCGCGCTGGTAGTCAAAACGCAGCCCAAACGTCAGAGTCAGCTTGTTGGTCGCCTTGAATTCATCATTAATCCATGGCGAGAAATACCCTTCATAAAATTGTGGATGGAAGGGCAGGGTCTGCGTGGACGAATACACCTGCCCGAGCAGCAGCGATGCGAAAGCTTCCCCCGTGCTTGGGTCGAAGTTTCCAGCACTGGTGTATGCCGCTGTGCTGGTGCGATCAAAACGGAACTCACCCCCCTGGTTCCCAGTCGCCCATCCGCTGTGATTGAACTGATGCCAGCGGTATTCGAATCCGACCTTTACAGTGTGCTTGCTCTTTATCCAAGTCAGATCATCGGCGAACTGCCAACGGTTATTCGTCTCGAAACCGAACTTACCCCAGCCGTAGGTACCCAGAGAGTTGTA
>QHZX01000131.1:5029-14229 GCA_003224835.1 Acidobacteriota bacterium
CAGCCAGCACCTGCAGAGAGAGGGTTCCCGCCCATGAACCATCGATCCCAGGCAATTGTGGTGTGGTTGGACATGTTGTTGCGAATGATCCACTCGAACTGAGTATGGGCGTGGTGGGTCACGATACGCTGATAAAACCCGTTTCCGTAATAGTTGGTGTTCTTTTGGGGCTCCGTCTCCCCGCTGAACTGCGTGTTGCATCCCCCGACTTCTCCACAGTTGCGAATCGAGGGCCGATGATTCCAGTAGAAGGTCTCGCTGATGCGGAAATTCTGGGTAATGTCGTGGTCAACGCGGAACTCAATGTTTCTGGCGTTCAAGACCCAAGTCTGGTCGCCAGCTGGATTGCCGGCAACGTTGTTGAATATCCCTGCCCGATCCGGCGGAGCCATAAGTGGTGTTATCCGGGACGTGACAACGCTGAGTAGAGGGTCGCCAGGTGGAATAATGTTTCCGGGATATGGATCGCGAACCGGAACTAAAACCGGTTTGTTTTGACAATCGGTCGAGCTCACAGTCGCTGTAGTATTTGGATTATAGATTGCGCCAACCATAATCGGGCGTCCCGAGACATCAACAGCAGGGACGGTCTGGTTGCTGCAATTTAACATCGTTGCCTGCGCTCCTGTAAGCAAGGAGCTGAAGTCGCCATTCCGGAATGCGGGAATAGGTGTGCTGTTGCCGAAGCCGGGCAATACACCTTCGCGAACCCGCGTCAAATCAATGTTGGTAAAAAAGAATGTCTTGTTGCGGCCGTTGTAAACCTTCGGTATGACAACCGGCCCACCCAAGGTGAATCCAAATGCATTGTTCTTCACCGGGCTTCTCTTGCGTGCTGTGCAATTACCACTCGCGTCACAATCTGCGTCGAAGAATCCGCGCGCGTTCAATGCGGAATTAGCGAAGTATTCGTACGCGGTTCCATGAAGACTGCTGGTGCCGGACCTCGAATTGTATTCAATAAAGCCGCCGCTGGTGTGCGCGCTTTCCTGGCTCTGCTGATGGCCCGAAGCGTATCCAAAGGCGGCACCGTCGAAGAAATTCTCTGTCGCCATGGTTTGCCCGCCGTTGATGCGCGAGTTGAACTGGCTTCCGCGGAACATTGGGTCGCCGTTCGGCTTCATGGGCAAATACCCAGGCTGAATTTGCAGCATCGATTCGGCGAGACGAACATCTGCCGCCGTGATGGTGGGCAAGTCTTCGTAGTATTTGTTATCAACCACATGACTGACGTCTGGGGTGGTAACGTTGAGGGCTTCGCTGGCCACCACCTCTACCGATTCAGATACCGAACCGACGGCAAGAGCAATGTCCTGACGAACCGTCTCGGCACCGGTGATCACAATTCCTGAACTCACCGAGGCCTTGAACCCAGGGTGGTCTACCGTAATCGAATAAGTACCCAATATCAGCAACGGACTTGAGTATGCACCGGAGGCGTTGGTTGTAAGTATCGTTTCAACGCCGGTGCCTAGGTTCTTAATCTTGACGGTCGCGCCTGCCAAGGAGGAACCCGTAGTATCCGTGACGACGCCGGTGATGGTGCCGCGGTCAGATCGTTGGGCATAAAGTGGATTGGCGAGGAAGAGGATAGTCGCAACAGCAAGAGTTCCCACTGCAAGGTAGGTTCTGAGCATACGCCCCCTGTTTTGTTCAGCCGCTGGCTTCTGGGCCGTTTCGGTAAACGCTTACTGCACGGTTAGCGAACGTTACGCCGGATGCCATTTTGTTGTCAAGAAAAAAATAATCTTTTTGTACTATTCGCCGGTGAGTTGCTCGACCCCCACATGCTTGGTGTGCAATCGACGATTGCAAGAAAAGGGAATCGCTCTCCGCGAATGGATTCCCTGAGTAATGTTGGCGTCCCCGACGGGATTTGAACCCGTGTTACCGCCGTGAAAGGGCGATGTCCTAGGCCAGGCTAGACGACGGGGACCTGATTTACTCCGAGCAAGACGACCTTAAGATTGTCTCTCAGGACTGTCAGGCAGTCCTGCGGGTGGAATTTCGATGTTAGCAGTGGGGTTTGACAGTGTCAAAGAAGCTAGGATGGCTCTAATGCTGGTCGCACGGCTGGCCTCGCTCGAAAGAACGGTATGACAAGTTTGAAGTCTTAGGTTAGCCGTTTACTGGTGGCTGCGCTTGGGTATGAACTCCGATATTATCGATAGTCCGTAGTCATTTGCGGATTTCTGGTGGTGTGCACGGACCTTTCATGGAACACGCTCTTATCTGTGATGCGATTCGCACCCCGTTCGGTAAGTACGGCGGTGCGCTCTCGTCTGTTCGAACCGATGACTTGGCAGCGACTCCGCTGCGAGCCCTGATGGAGCGCAATCGCAAAGTGGATTGGGGTGCAATCGACGACGTAATTTACGGATGCGCGAACCAGGCGGGAGAAGATAATCGCAATGTGGCGCGGATGGCGCTGCTGCTGGCAGGATTGCCGAAAGAAGTCCCAGGCGCGACTGTGAATCGCCTTTGTGGCTCCAGCATGGAAGCAATTTCGATTGCGGCGCGGGCGATCAAGTCAGGTGAGGCTTCATTGGTAATTGCCGGCGGCGTCGAAAGTATGTCACGTGCGCCATTTGTGATGGGGAAGGCCGAAACTGCATTTTCACGCTCCGCGAAAATGGAAGACACGACAATCGGTTGGCGCTTTGTGAATCCCGCGATGAAAGAGAAATACGGAACCGACTCGATGCCAGAGACAGCGGAAAACGTCGCCAAGGAATGGCATATTTCGCGCGCAGATCAGGATGCTTTCGCATATCGAAGTCAGAAGCGAACCGCTGAAGCGGCTGAGGCAGGGCGATTCACAGACGAAATTATTCCAGTGCGCGTTCCTGAAAAAAAAGGAGATCCGATTGTTATATGCAAGGATGAACAACCGCGTCCGGAGACGACAGTTGAGGCGCTCGCGAAGCTTAAACCTATCGTCAAGCCAAACGGGTCTGTCACCGCGGGAAATGCCTCGGGGGTGAATGATGGAGCGTGCGCGCTTCTGCTGGCCTCAGAATCAGCAGCAGCGAAGTACGGGCTCAACCCATTGGCTCGCGTAGTGAGTTCGTCCTCAGCCGGAGTTTTGCCGCGGATCATGGGAATGGGTCCCGTTCCTGCAACCAACAAAGTTCTTGCGAGAACGGGACTAAAGCTTTCCGCAATGGATGTGATTGAGTTAAACGAGGCATTCGCTGCACAATCTCTCGCGGTCCTGCGCGACTTGGGTCTGCCGGATGATGCTGAACACGTAAACCCGAACGGCGGGGCAATTGCAATCGGTCATCCATTAGGTGCAAGCGGAGCACGGCTGATCACAACTGCCGCGTATCAGCTGCGTCGGATCGGTGCCCGTTACGCGCTGTGTACAATGTGCATCGGCGTTGGGCAAGGAATCGCCATGATCATCGAGCGGATCTAAATTTTGCGAACTCCCACCGAATCGCTGGCCAACTCAGAAAAGCAAAAGTCATCCTCAGCTCACGTCCTCAAGAAAGTGGGCTTGTTCTCGTTCGTTTTTGTAATGTACTCCTACAACACCGCCGGGCCATTTGGGCTGGAAGACCAGGTGAGCACTTCAGGCCCTGGGATGGCCTTGATTTATCAACTCGTGATCCCGTTTTTCTGGTGCATTCCAATATCATTAGTCGCCGCCGAACTGACTACGGCAATGCCGGTCGAAGGCGGCTTTTATCGGTGGACCCGTGCCGCTTTCGGCGATTTCTGGGGATTCCTGGCTGGTTGGTGGAACTGGTGCGCGTCTTTTCTTTTGGGCGCGTTATATGCGGTTCTCTTCACCGACTATCTGACGTTTTACTTTCCTGGGCTCATTGGATGGAAGCACTATGTTGTGGCGGTTGCGGTAATTGCGCTCATCACGTATGTGAATGTTCGCGGCATTCGACTAGTGGGCACTGTCGCGACAGCCCTCGAACTTGCTGTGCTAGCGGCGGTCCTGCTGATGTGCGTCATGAGCGTGAGAATGTGGCACCACAACCCATTTGTGCCAATCATTCCGCCGCACAAGCCAATTTTTCAGGTCTTCGGCGTCGGTTTTGCATTGGGCTTGTGGTTGTATGCGGGATACGAACAGGTTTCGTCGGTTGCAGAAGAAGTGGAAAATCCGCAGAGGAATTATCCCAAGGCGCTGGCCTGGGTTGTTCCGTTGTCGATTGCGACATATTTTTTGCCTACCGCATGTTCTTTGGCGGTAGTGGGAAACTGGCAACAATGGGGCACCGGATACTTTTCGCAAGCGGCTCTACTCATTGGTGGCCCTATGCTAGCGTTCGTCATAACCATCGCTGCCGCCGTGATGAATCTCTCCATTCTCAACAGCTCCGTGCTGACCACTACACGTATACCTTCAGCGATGGCCGAGGACGGCTACTTGTCTCCTTTTTTGGCGCGCACACATCCGCGATTCGAGACGCCGTGGGTTGCGATTCTGCTTTCAGCAGCAATCTATTGTTTGCTAGCGACAAACAATGTGAAGCAGTTGATCTCAGTTTATGTCTGGCTAAGGATTGCCACGTCTATCCTCACCGTCCTCTCGGCCTGGCAGTTACGACGCACACGTACAGATCTGCCACGCAGCTTTCGCATACCTTGGGGACGAACGGGGCTTGCGTATGCGGTATTTGCGCCAGTGCTGATGAGTGGAATAGCTATGATTGCCAGTGATAAATTCGCGCTGAGATGGGGACCGGTCGTTATACTCCTCGGACCAATCGCATATCTGCTGTTTCGGCGAAAAGAAGACGGTCAACTCACCCAGTCGAGCACTTTGTAATATGCGCCTGCAAAGGGCAGGAACCATGGCTTTCCGTTATAAAGTCCGAGCGGTGCGCCAGGGAAGGGAATTGCGGCGAAAGGAATTTCACTGCTGCCGCCGCTCATCATCTCAGCCAATTTTGTCCCGAGATATGTAGCCATCGCCACGCCGTGTCCCGCGAAACCGAGCGCGTAATAAATCCCATCCATTTGGCCGGCATGCGGCATGGTGTCAAAGCAAAAGTCCAGCGTTCCGCCCCAGGCGTGTTCGATGCTGAAATCGCGCAACTGCGGATAGACCTCGACCATATCGCGTCGCAGAATTTCTGCGCTGCGTTGGATTGTGTTGCTGGTCTCTGGAAAGAATGCGGCGCGGCCTCCGAATAGCATGCGATTATCTGGCGTTCGCCGGTAATAGTGAAGATAGTGCTTGGAATCAAAAATCATCCGGTTACGCGGGCTGAGCTCGCGAGCCAAATCTTCGGGAATGCACTCAGTCGCGATTATGAATGAGCCAATTGGAATGATTTTCTTCTGCAGTGCAGGAGTTGCGCCTGACGTGTATCCACTGGTTGCGACCAGCACATTTTGAGCAAAAATGTTTCCGCGGGAAGTCAGAATTGAAAACCCTGCTGATCCGTTTTGCGAATTGCGCTGGATTTGTTGCACCCGAGCATTCTCATAAATGCACGCTCCGGCCCCGAGCGCAGCCGTCGCCAATCCCGATACGTATTGAGCGGGATTCACTCCCGCGCTGGTCTCATCGACAATGCCTCCGAAATAAATGCCAGAGCCGATTTCGGTCGCAAGTTCGTGGCGAGGAACGATTCGGAGTTCGTGCTGGAATTGTTTCGCAATGAGCTCGACTGATCGCGCATAAGCGTCGAAATGTGACTGCTTGCAGGCGACCTCCAGATGCCCGCAGCGCGAGAAACTGCAATCGATATTTTCGTCCCGCACGAGTTTTTCCACTAGGTCAATCGATTCAAGTGATGTCGCATACATTCGGCACGTGAGTTCCATTCCGTAGCGCTTGGCAAGAGTTTCAGCACTTAACTTCAGTCCGGTGAGAACCATTCCGCCGTTGCGAGAGCTAGCACCCCAGCCGATGCTGTTGGCCTCGAGCACTGCTACGCTCCCGCCTTTCTTCGCCAGTGCGCGTGCCGCAGAAAGCCCGGTAAATCCCGCTCCGATAATCGCCACATCTACGCGGGTATGGAGACTGCCTGGTGTGCCTCGAGGCATCGCGGTCGTAGTTAGCCAATAATTGGATTCGATGGTCATTTTCCGTTTGCAACTAAGGACCGCAGTCTTTCCGCTGCCAGCTCGGGCGTGATGTCGCGTTGCGGCGTCCCCAACATTTCGAATCCAACCATAAACTTTCGCACGGTTGCCGACCTGAGAAGCGGAGGATAAAAATGCGCATGGAAATGCCATTCCGGATGAGCTCCTGTTGTCGGCGACTGGTGGAAGCCCATCGAGTAGGGAAACGGGACCTCGAAGATCCGATCATATGTCGATACGATTTGCTTCAAGATCGCGGCAAGCTGAGAAACTTCGCTGCCGTTGAGTTCAGGTAATGCTCCGAAGTGTCGTCGGCTGCAGACCAGCACTTCAAATGGCCATACCGCCCAGAAGGGCACCAGCACAACAAATCCTTCGTTCTCGCAGATGATCCGTTTTTGCTCGCCAGCCTCGAGCTTGAGGTAGTCACAGAGTAAACAACTGTCGTGACTTTTGAAATAGTTTTGCTGCGAAAAAAGCTCTCGCGCGGGCGCTTGCGGAATCGACTTCGTCGCCCAGATCTGACAATGCGGATGAGGATTGCTGGCGCCCATCATTTCGCCGCGATTTTCAAAAATCTGCACATGGCTAACGCCCGGCGTTCTGGCGAGCTCAGAAAACTGAGACGTCCAGGTGCGAACCACTTCTTCAATCGCAGGCTGCTCCATGCTGGAAAGGGTCAAATCATGTCGAGGGGAGAAGCACATCACTCGGCATATGCCCGATTCGCCTTCCGCCACCAGCAGGCCTTTGTGCTGGACGTCTATCGTTGATGCCGGCACGTCTTTCTTGAGCGCGGCAAAATCATTTTCAAAAATGTATGTGGAAGTGTATTGCGGATTGCGGACCCCACCAGCTCGTGGATTACCGGGGCAAAGATAGCATGTTGGGTCGTATTGCGGTCGCGCAACCGCGGGCACGGCTTCCACTGCACCCTGCCAGGGACGCTGCGTCCGGTGAGGCGAAACCAGCACCCACTCATCCGTTAACGGGTTCAACCGCCGATGCGATTGTTCGGTAAGGTCCAACGATTTCCTTTGCAGCCGCTATTTTTTCAGGAAAGGCAGAATACACCAGTTTGGCGCTGACGTTTTAGCGCAACGTCCCTAAGGTTCTCTCACAACTCGCAAACCATTACAATACCGCTACTCAAATGAACGCGGACGGACTATCTGCACGATTCCGGGAGATGTTTCATTCTGAGCCACGAATCTTTGTCGCGCCGGGCCGAGTGAACTTGATCGGCGAGCACACTGACTATAACGACGGATTCGTACTGCCGTGCGCAATTGAGTTTTCAACCCGCGTCGCCATTGCGCCACGTCCCGGCCAGAAGCTGGTTTTGCGCTCCACGGAATTCTCAGAGCCATTCGAGCTTAATCTGCAAAGCTCTCCGAAACCGCTCGGCGGATGGTCTGACTATGTGGTTGGAGTTGCCGTTATGTTGCGGCAGGCCGGCCACGTGATTCGCGGCGCGAACTTGCTGGTGCACGGTGAAGTGCCGATAGGCGCGGGACTGAGTTCTTCGGCTGCGATTGAGGTTGGAACCGCGCTGGCTCTGCTGAGCTCCATCGATGCTAAGCCGCCTCTGCCGGAAATCGCTAAGCTCTGTCAACGGGCCGAAAATGAATTCGTCGGCGCGCGGGTCGGCATTATGGATCAGTTTGTCTCATGTCTTGGCAAAGCTGGACACGCCTTGCTGCTCGACTGCCGCTCCCTGCATTTCGAACATGTTCCAATGCCTCGGCAAGTAAAGCTCGTGATCTGCAACACCATGGTCAAACATGAGCTCGCGGGCGGGGAATACAACCGCCGCCGCGAGGAGTGCGAAGCTGGAGTGCGAATTCTTTCCAGAGCATTCCCAGGAATCAAAGCACTCAGAGACGCGACGCTTGAGCAATTATCTTCGTGTGCCAATGCACTACCGCCGGTGATTTACAAGCGGTGCCTTCATGTTGTCGAGGAAAACCAGCGAGTGGTGCAGGCTATCAAGAGCCTGAGGGTTACGAAGTTAGCTGCCGTGAGCTAGACCTGATGGTCGAAGCAGCAGAAGGCTTACCGGGATATTACGGTGGCCGGATGACCGGCGGCGGTTTTGGGGGTTGTACTGTGAATCTGGTTGCATCGGGGCAGGCGGAAGCATTTCGGGAAACCATTGCGAAGCGTTATCAGGAAAAGACCGGAATTTCTCCCGACGTTTATATTTGTTCGTCCGCCGATGGCGCTCACGCCGAGCTGAACGGCGCTTCGGCGTAGATGCAGAGGTTAATGTTTCTTACTGCGCCGCCAAAAACATCGGGCAGCAGGTAAACGTTTACAAGCACCTGCAAATTAGAGATAATGCAGCGTTCCATTGCACCGCTTCGATTCGCGGCGCGAATCTAAAAATCTAATCGGAGGTTGCGCGAATGAGGGTATGCGCTCTCGTATTTGCGCTGGCAACCATTGTGGCGGACATGCAAGGCCAGGTCACGAAACAACCATTTGGAAAGACCCCCGACGGAACTCCAGTCGATATTTACACTCTGAAGAGCGGCGAAATCGAGGCCCGGATTATCACTTACGGCGGTATTGTGCAATCGCTGAAGGTGCCTGACAAGAACGGAAAATCAGCAGATGTGGTGCTGGGTTTCGATTCGCTCGATGGTTACACCAGCGGCCCGAAACCTAATCCGGCATTTTTCGGTGCAATCATTGGACGGTATGCCAACCGTATTGGTGGCGGTCAGTTCACACTTGAGGGCAAGACTTACCACACTCCCCAGAATGACGGCAAGAATACTCTCCACAACGGTCCCAAGGGATTCGATAAAGCCGTTTGGAAGGCGAAGCAAATTCCGCACGGCGTCGAACTTACTCACGTCAGCCCGGGCGGAGATGCCGGCTTCCCGGGAACGCTGACTGCAGTTGTGCGTTATACCCTGCTCGGTAAGGAACTGAAGATCGACTATTCCGCCACTACAGACAAAGACACGGTCCTAAACCTTACGAACCATTCCTATTTCAACTTGGCGGGAGAGGGCAACGGCGACATTCTGCAGAACCAAGTAAAGATTAATGCCAGCCGCTACACACCTGTCGATGACAACCTCATTCCGACCGGAGAACTGGCGACAGTTACAGGAACGCCGTTCGATTTCCGC
>QHZX01000132.1 GCA_003224835.1 Acidobacteriota bacterium
GGCGGCGGCGCTCACCTTGTGGGTTCTCTTGCCGATCTGGCGTACGTTTTGTCTGACGCGGAACAAGACTTCATATCTCCAGAAAACGTTCAGGCGCTGATCTGGAAGGAAGTAGTCCCCGGCCTTTTGAGCAATTCAGTTGTGTCGCGGTGGTGGCATGTGAGCCGAAATGAACTTCACGCGGTCGCTCTCTATCAGCGCGCCGGCGAAGAGTTGGTGACGGCTTCGGCTTCCAATGATGCTTTACGAAGTAAGATTCTCGATATTTTTTCTGAACGCATGTCCCCGGAACGAGCGTCCTGGCTGGATCATTCTTTGAGCTCGGGTCATCCCGACGAAGCGCTCTCCGCAATCACTCCCGCCGATACCTTTTATCTGACTCTCGAATTCCGGCGCCGTTTTCCCCAAGATGGAAATGACTGGGGCGCATCAGGCCGGGAACTCGATCACCTGAACAGTCAATATCCTTCAGAGGTGAGCTGGCAGCGGCTATCGAGAGATTTCGGTGTACCCCACCGGACGCTCGCTCAAACATATGCGACCGAGCTGTTGAATTTGAAACCGTTTCCGGCGTTTGCAGGATATTCCAGCCGGCTAATGGCCGAATCATGGGATTCGAACAATCTTTACTGGGCGCGATTGGCCGATGAGACCGGCTACGATCCGGCGTTACTTAACCTTATGGCCCCCGAATTGACCCGCAGGATGGTGGAGAAGATTTTCGCCACCGAGTTCGAGGATTGGCAGGCTTTGCTCCGCGCCATGCGCGAGGCGGGCGATGAATTTCGCCAGGGCAAGATCGGCGTGCTTCCGACGGAAACAACGACGGCGAGGCAATTTCAAACTCAGTAGCTGAAACGGAGTTGTAGAACTGTTACTGCTGAAAATGACGAGTGACCTAAAGGATTCGTGATGGCAAAGAAATTGTTTCTTTCAGTTTGCATACTTTCCGTAGTTATTCTTGCGGCCCGGCCGAAGACATCTTCGGCCCAGGCGAACCAGCCCGAGTTTAGGGTAACCGTTAATATGGTGCAGTTGAATATTGCCGTCACGGACAATAAGGGAAATTACGTCACCGGCCTGCGTCCAGAAAATTTCGCGATTACTGAGGACGGGACTCCACAAAAGATCGCCACCTTCGGCGAGGGCGATAGCCCAGCGCGAAAAGTCCTCGATGTTAGCGTTGCAGGGAATGCCGCGGACCCGCCGCCAGCGTTGATAAAAGAACAGCCGGCAGTATTGGTAAAAGATGAGCCGGCAGAGCTCCCCGACAATGGACCGGTTTCATCGCTTGATTCGGCGCTTGCTGGTTCGAATGTCTTTGTTCTTTTTGACACCAGCAACTACATGTATCGGGGATTTGTCTTCGCGCAAGATGCGATTGCCGATTTCGTGCGCTCGTTGGAAAGCGTAAATCGAGTCTCGTTCTATTCCTACAGCCGCGATCTATCGCGTTCCGCCGCTTTGACCTCAAACCGTTCAGACATTCTGCGGGCTGTGCGCACCACCGTGGCCGGGGACGATGCGGCCCTTTACAACTGCCTGCTCCTTACCGTAAAGGATGCCGCTCAGTACACCGGCAGAAAGGTCATCGTTGTCTTTTCTAATGGGCCGGATAACGCGAGCGTGGTTCCTCCGGAAGATGTTGCCGAACTAGCTCAGTCGGCGGGGGTGGTGATTTACATGGTCAGCACTCAGCAAGCACAATTGGAGCCCGTGTCCACAGCGGTTTTTGAACGCATGACAGCCGCCACCGGAGGGAAGGCCTACTTCGCCAAGAATTGGCACGAGCAGAAGCAGGCATTTGCTTCCATTCGCGACGACCTGAACCATCTTTATTCTCTGAGCTATTACCCTCGCGCCAATCCCAATCGAGGATGGCGGTCCATTACCGTGAGGTTGGTGAACCAGAAGAAGTTTCACATCCGAACACGCAATGGATATCGTCCTCTGCCTATGCGCGCTGTGGCGGACAGCCGTTCGGCGGCGGCGCAATAAGCGCCCGCCTAATCTGTCATTCCGAGCGAAGAAGATCATCGCTTACGAATGATCTTCACAGTCGAGGAACCTGCTTTTTCTTGTTTTGATTTTCGTACTTTGCTCAAGCGTGGAAGAGGGGCCATTAATGCCGCGTGCTTAAAGGGGGCTCGGCTTGCGTGAGGATGTTCAACCTTCTCAACTCTGTCATTCCGAGCGAAGAAGATCATTCGCTTGCGAATGGTCTTCACAGTCGAGGAACCTGCTTTTCTTACCTTCACTTCAGCACTTCACCTGCGCGAAACAGACAAGACAAACCTTGCTTAAATATGGAAGAGCCACTTATGGCGGCGTGTTTAGAAGGAAATGTGCTTCAGCCCTGTGCCCCAATGCGCCACATTGGGCATCGAGGCCAGCAAGCAAAAAGAAAAGGCCTTTTTCGAACTTGCAGAACGTTCCGCGCTTCAAAAGATCCAGCCGAAATCCAAACAGCTGGGGCACGAATTGGGCCGCTTCGTCTTTGGTGAGTAGCGCCGAGGGACCTCGAAGGATGCTATCGAGGCGACCTGTGGAAAATTCTTGTCAAGCCCCATCTTCATCCCAATTTCTCCTAAGCAGCTGATTGCAATCCGAATATAAAGTTCCGAAACGTGGCACAATTGCCCTATTCAACCTGCTACTCTGAATATAGCAATCAAAAAACTCTCAAAAGCGCAGCTCTAGCTGCGCTTTTTGTGTTTTGGGACCGTTTTACGCAAAGGGGCCGAATCGTGGGATTCTCCAAAGAAACCATCGAATCTGAACTTCAGCACACTGCCAAACTCAACACCAAAAATCTCGGCGAACTCGCTGAGCTTGCCTTCATGCGCAAAGCCGCGAGCCTGGGGTTCGCCGTCGCGAAGCCGTGGGGAGACAGCGACCGCTACGACGTAATTGTCCGCTTCGAAAAAATCTTTTGGCGTGTGCAGGTCAAATCTGTAATTACAGTCCAGCCTTCGCGGCATTCGTATCGGGTTAAGACCACTCACGGGTCCAACACAACCTACTCGCCGGACGAGATTGATTTCCTCGTCGCCTACGTGTTTCCAAAAGATGTCTGGTACATTTTCCCGGCCACTGTCATAGAAAGCCGCGACTCGGTTTGTGTCCGCCCTGAATCGCCAAAGTGCCGCTTGCTGCAATATCGCGAAGCCTGGGACCAAATGAAATCGGAACTGGCGGTCCGACGTGCGGCCGTTACAACCGCGCTCGAAAAAAGCCTGCCCGGAGCGACCGACGGTACTGAGGAAATCGAACGGCCTGCCCCGAGCGTGATCAAACGGGCCTGCCGTGAGCATAGTCGAAGGGGTGCTATGCGCACCTCCGATACCTAGGAAATCTGCTCCACCCTGGCGCAGAAATTCCGTGAAAAACCTGTGCCACCCTGGGGCAGAAGATCGCGGCTTGCGAAGCACGCGCCCAATCCCTGTCCTCAGTTCGGAAGGTGAGTCAAGCATAAAAATGCCCGTGATATCCTAATAAGGAGCAGCTGCGTTCGCGCCTTCGGGCCATCCCCGCGGTTCCCTTAAAAACGTGATTTCAGTTAGCAACGTGTCCATGCGCTACGGCGCTAAAGTTCTGTTTGACGAAGTCTCCACCGGCTTTACGCCCGGCAAGCGCTATGGCCTCACTGGGCCGAACGGCGCCGGCAAATCCACGTTTATGAAGCTGCTGTCCGGCGAGGAAGAGCCTCAGAAGGGAACTGTCGTTCGCCCGAAAAAGCTGGGTGTGTTGAGCCAGGACCAGTTTGCCTTTGATCGCTATCGCGTAATCGATACCGTGATCATGGGCAATCGGCGGCTGTGGGCGGCTTTCGAGGAGCGCGACAGGCTCTATTCAAAACCGGAGATGACCGACGCCGACGGAATGCGGCTTGGTGAGTTGGAAGGCATTGTGGGCGAGGAAGACGGTTACACCGCCGAAAGCGACGCCGCCATTCTGCTGCAGGGGCTCGATATTCCTGACGAAATGCATGAACGCAAAATGGGCGAAATACCTGGCGGACACAAAGTTCGCGTGCTGTTGGCGCAGGCGTTGTTTGGACATCCGCAAGCCCTGCTGCTCGACGAACCCACCAACCATTTGGATTTGGATTCGATTCACTGGCTGCAGGGATTTCTCAATGAATTCGAGGGCGTGCTGATCGTGATTTCGCACGACCGCCATTTCTTGAATCGGGTGTGCACGCATATTGCGGACATCGATTACGAAACCATCATCACTTACACCGGAACTTACGATGACATGGTGGTCGCGAAGACGCAGGTGCGCTCGCAGATCGAAAGTCAAAATGCGCAGCGAGAAAAAAAGATTGCGCAGTTGAATGATTTCATCGCGAGATTCTCCGCCGGAACTCGTTCTAGCCAGGTGCAATCTCGACGTAAGGAAGTGGAGCGTCTGCAAGTGACCGAGTTGGCGAAGTCGAATATTCAGCGCCCGTTTTTGAAATTTGAACAGAAGCGTCCGTCGGGCAAGCACATTCTGGAAGTTGAACATCTCAGCAAGTCCTATGGGGAGGCTTCGGTCATTCGGAACTTCACCGCCAGCGTCACTCGTGGAGAGAAGATTGCGCTCATGGGACGCAATGGCGCCGGGAAGACGACGCTCGTCAATGCGTTACTGTCAAATTCTCCTACGACTCCGGAAGCTGAGCTGCGCAAGACCAGCGGTTACGACGGAGCATTTTTGAACGATGGGAAAGTGATCTGGGGGCACGAAGCGGCAGTTGGATATTTTGCCCAGGACCACAAAGCACTGATCGAACCAGGAACTACGGTCTTTGACTGGCTCCATCAGTGGGACCTTTCGGCGGCCCACGAAGAGATTCGTGGCCTGTTAGGCCAAATGCTGTTTCCGCGTGACGATGCCGATAAGAAGACCGAAATTCTTTCCGGTGGAGAGGCTAGCCGGCTGCTCTTCTGTAAGCTCATGCTGCAGAAACCGAACGTTCTTGTTCTTGACGAGCCTACGAATCACCTGGATCTCGAGTCGATCAATGCGCTCAACATCGCTCTGCAGCGTTATCAGGGGACGGTTTTCCTGGTTGCCCATGACGAAGATTTGATCGACGAAGTGGCCACGCGAATATGGCACTTCGAAGGCAATCACCAGATAACTGACTTCAAGGGCGCGTACGAGGAATACCAAGCAGTTCTGGTCTAAGTCCAATATTTGCATTATCTTGATAAATCAAGATTAATATTGAATTTTCTGGCATTAAATTGTAATATAGTCAGAGTGGAGGGAAGAATCTCATGCCCGGGACAATGACCAAGAAATTCACTCCTGAGATCGACGCGCAACTGTACGAGGAATTCGTGGCGCTTGCCGAGAAAAATGGGCAGAGCAAGCGGCATGTTCTCGAGCAGGCTCTGCGTTTTTATCTGCATAACGTCGTCCCCTCTCAGCAGTTGGTGCGACGCGAAATCATGGATGCTTTCGAGCAGTCGGTGGTCCAAAACCGCGACTTGCTAGAGCGTCTTGCGAAGTAAATGTCGGACTACCTCACGGTGGCTGAAGTCTATGCAATGCAGCACCGTCTTATTGAAATGTTCGGCGGTCTCCATGGCGTCCGCGACAAGGGCGCAATTGAGGCCGCGGTTTTTCGTCCGCAGATCGGATACTACAACTCCATCGAGGACGAAGCAGCGGCCCTGATGGAGTCTCTGGGAAATAACCATGGTTTTTTAGACGGCAATAAGCGCATCGCTTTTACCGCCACCGACGTCTTTTTGAGGCGCAATGGTTTTTACATTGAGGTCGGTGGGGCAGAGGCATATTCCTTTATCGATGGCTCGATGGAGCGCCACAAATTTCGCTTCCCGCAAATTCTCGATTGGATAAAGAAGCACATCAAACCGCTTAGCTAAGACAATCCGGAGCTTGCCGGACAAGCATGTCCGTTTCACGCAAGCTCAATTCAAGAAATAAGTCCGGTACAGGGTATCTCTCTGCACCGGCTTGAATCCGGCGTCGCGGATAATGCGGCGGAGCTCTTCTTCAGTGGTGCAGTTGGTCACGCCGGCCGCCCGCACGACGTTTTCTTCCAGCATCACCGAGCCTACGTCGTTGCCGCCGAAGCGCAAGCCGAGCTGGCAAACTTTCAGTCCTTGCGTGACCCAGCTGGATTGGACATTCAGGAAATTTGTGAGGAAGAGCCGCGAGATTGCCAAGTTTTTCAGATATTCGACCGCGGTGGCTTCGTCCCACTTGCGGCCGCCGAGCGCGGTGTTCTGCGGCTGGAATGTCCACGGGATGAATGCGGTGAAGCCGCCGGTTTCTTCCTGCAAATTGTAGATGGCCTGCAGGTGATTGATGCGGTGTTCAAATTTTTCGCCTACGCCGAACATCATAGTGGCGGTCGTCCGCATGCCAAGCTGGTGTGCGGTGCGATGCACGTTGAGCCAGTCTTCAGTCAGGCATTTTAGGCGGGCAATGCGATGGCGGACTTCGTCGTCTAGAATTTCAGCGCCACCGCCCGGAATCGAATCGAGCCCGGCGTCGCGCAGACGGGTGATCGTGTCGCGAATGGTAAGGCCGCTGTATTCGGCAATAGCGATAATCTCCGACGCCGAATAGCAATGTAGATGAACTTTGAAACGCTGCTTAATTCCACGCAGCATTTTTTCATGCCAATCAATTTTTAGATCCGGATGCAGACCGCCCTGCATCAGCACGCCGGTGCCTCCGAGCTCGACAGTCTCCCGAATTTTTTCGTAGATCGTGTCGAGATCGAGAATATAGCCCTCTTTGGCCTTCGGCCCTTTCAGCGGACGATAAAAAGCACAGAAGGAACAAAATTCCGTGCAAAAGTTTGTGTAATTGATGTTGCGATCAATGATGTAAGTGGCAACGCTTTCCGGATGCAAACGGCGGCGTACGGCGTCGGCTTCCATGCCGATTCCTATCAGATCGTCAGAGTTGTAGAGGTCGAGGGCCTGAGCGTGGGTGAGGGACATGGTGACAGATTATTTTACTTCAGGGATGTCATTTCGAGTGATAGCTAGGGAATCGGCTTTTGCCTGTCCCAGGGAAACAGCAGGTTCCTCAGCCCTGAAGGCCTTCGGAATGAAAGGGCCTGGAGAGTTTGCGGACAATCAAAAACCATGAAGGCTTTGCAGATGAGTAGCGAACTACGCCGCTCTGCTGGGGGAGACTGCCGTCCGGCGTGGGCTATCGTTCCGTCTGGACCGCAGATATTCAATTAACGCGAAGATGCCGCCAAGGACTGCGAGTCCGACCAGAATGAGCACCGCAGGCTTGTAATATCGGTTGAAGAAGGCGGTGATCTGCCTGGCATAGAGTGATCCCAAACCAGCGATTAGGGAATAACGCAGAGCGCGTCCCAGGGCCAGAGCTGCCAAAAACTTCTTGCGCGAATATTGCAGGGCGCCAGCTGTCAACAACACTGGAACGAGGGGAAACGGCGGCGGAAGCATTGCGGTGATGGCCACGGTGCTGAAGCCCCAGCGATCAAAACGGTCAAAGAGTTTGTCCGCTTTTGACTTTTTGAGTTTTTTCTCGATCGCCTGTTTGCCGCCTTTGCGCCCGAGCGAGTAAGTAATGTAGCCGCCGAGCACGGCGCCGGCTGTTGCCATAGCCGCATAATGGGGCCAATGATTACGGTGAGCTGCGGCCAGCCAGAGGGTAAGGACGTCCATGCTGCCGGTCAGGGGAATAATGGAGTTGTCGGCAATGCCCAGCAAGACTAAACCCGGCCCACCCAGACGAACTAACCAGGGCCAAACGAGGAGTATGTACCCTAAGACGAATGATGGCATGCGCTTGTTTTAGAAGCATTTTTTGTTAGCAGAGTGGTACAAGAAACCGACGGGCCTAAATTAGCGCCGGGGCGGTGTTCGCAAAATTCAGCTCGAGCGCGGGCGGAAGAGTATTGCATTCATGGGCATAGCGATAGAAAAGCCGCAAGCCGTCAAGGCAGGATTCGTCGAGATAATAAAAGATGTTAGAGGTAAGGTATTCGTGCAGATTCTGTTTCGGGAGTTGAAGTTTCGCTGCCCACTCGGTAGTTATCCGGCGTAAATTCTCCGGTTCAAGACCGTGGTCCCTCGATCTCTGAAAAATAGCAGTTAAATCGAGACTTGAGGCCCGAGCCGCCGCGTCGCGAACCGCCCAGAAAGCGAACACGAAGGGCTTGCCAGTGAAACGAAGCCATTCTTCTGCCAAGTCCCAGGTGTAATAACGGGAGCGGTCTACCTTGAGCGCCGGATCACCAATGAGGAGCGCGGCGTCGTTACCATAAAGCATGGTTTCGATATCCGGAGGAAGGGAACTGAACTCCCGAGCTCCACCCCAGTACTTTTCAAATAAAATTCGGGCCAGAGCGGCCGATGTAAGCGAAGAGCTGTCGAGTGCGACCGTCCCAATCTCGTCCATTGGTTTTCGGCTGACCAGCAGTATTGAGCGGACTGCCCCCTT
>QHZX01000134.1 GCA_003224835.1 Acidobacteriota bacterium
GCTGTTGAACTCCTTCAGTATCGGACTCAATTCACCATCGCGGCCTTTTGTCATTGGGCCAAGCAGCATTCCACCCGCGATGCCAAAATATTTCCACCAGAGTTCTCGCGCCTTCTCCAGACCTTCGGGACGGAAAGGTTCTACTTCGAATCCTGCGTTGCGCAGCGCCTCGGCGGCACTTTTTACCGCAGTACGCGTTTCTAACGTCACGGGAGTGCGACCATCGTCTTCGAAATAGCCAATTCGGGTTTTCTTCAGATCATTCCGGTCCGGCCAACGCACCGGAACCGGAGCCGCGCTGGGATCACCGATGTCTGGCCCCTGCATGACTTCGAATAGAATTTTCAAGTCGCCCATGGTTCGCGCCATAGGACCTATCACTCCTGTCAGCGCGAAAGGACCAGCCGAATGAGGAAAATGTCCCGTCGCTGGAATGCGGCCCGGCGTTGCTTTCAGTCCGCAGATTCCACAAAAATGTGCGGGCTCCCGGATAGATCCTCCACCGTCGCTACCGACGCCGCCAGCCGAACATCCGGATGCGATAGCTGCTGATTCCCCGCCGCTCGATCCACCCGGTGTTCGCGAAAGGTCCCACGGATTGTTGGTGCGCCCATACAGCAGATTGTCGGTCTCCCACGCCATTAGCAGTTCCGGCGTATTGGTCACGCCCAAAATGATGGCTCCTGCTTTTCGTAGTCGACTAACGAGCGGAGCATCTCCGCGAGCAACGTAGCCAGCGCGCAATTTAGTTCCAGCCTCGCAGCGCATTCCCGCGACCTCGATTGAACTCTTTATGCTGATGGGAACGCCGTGCAGCGGCCCCACCGATTCGTTTCGCATGATTGCGTGTTCGGCGTCGCGCGCCGCAGTTAGCGCACGTTCAGTGTCAAGCTGAACGTAGGCGTTGATTTTGGGATTAACTCTCTCTATGCGATCCAGGTGGGCCTGGACCAGTTCGACAGGCGAAAGCTTTCGATTTTGAATCAGCTCCGCCATTTCACAGGCGGATAAAAAAGTTAGTTCGCGCGTAGACACGGAAAATGGAGTCTAGCACGCGAGCCGGATTGGGCGCGGCACGGGCAGTCTGGCGTGATGAAAATCCGAGCGGTGAAACTTTCATGCCCCGGAGTCGTGCTCCGGGGCACAGATTTTGCGTGGCTTCGACCCTTTATGCTGCTTTCGATCGCGACGATTTTTTGGAAGGCACTTTTTGACCTTTCTGCCGCGCTTCGGAGAGCCCAATGGCGATTGCTTGCTTGCGGCTCTTTACCTTTCCACCCTTGCCGCCCTTACCTGAGCGGAGCGTCCCGCTCTTTTTGCGACGCACCGCGCTCGCCACTGTTTTGCTAGCGCCTTTGCTGTAGCGGCGACTACTTGACTTCTTCTTTGCTGGCATACATTCCTCCTGCCACTTAGAGATCGCACTCAGGCGTGAGGTTGTGTGCTGGCACGCGTCATATGGCAGACACCGCCTGCTAATCTGTAAAGAAGCTGCTGAGCCGCACAAACCATGAACAAAATAGTTCTCATAAACATTTCCGGTGGCGATCGTCCGGGACTGACCAGTTCGCTGGCAGAAACTCTTGCCGGTTATCAGGCCCGCATATTGGATATCGGCCAAGCAGTCGTGCACGAAACCCTCGCGCTCGCGATGCTGATTCAAGTTCCGAGCAATGAGGAGTTCACGCCACTTAAAAACGACCTGATCGTGAAGGCGCACGATCTCGAGTTGAAAATCAAATTCACCCCGGTAAGCGAGGAGTCTTTCAATCACTGGGTGCGCTCGCAAGGCAAGTTTCGCTTTGTGATCAGCGCTATTGGGCGAACGATCACCTCGCAACAACTGGCCAGCATCAGCGCGGCAATCTCGGCCCACGCCTTCAACATTGATCGAATTGAGCGCCTCTCAGGACGACTATCGCTCACCGGTCGCGTGGAGAATGCGAATGCCTGTATAGAACTGGAAATTAGCGGCGAAAAGGACGCCTCGACGGGATTACGCGCGACGCTGATGGATTTGACCCACAGGTTTGAGATCGATATCGCGTTTCAGCGCGAGAGTATCTATCGGCGCAACCGCCGCCTGGTCGCGTTTGATATGGATTCCACCCTGATCCAAGCCGAGGTGATCGATGAATTAGCCAAGCTTCACGGAGTTGGCGAGCAGGTTTCTGCGATTACGAGCGCGGCCATGCGAGGCGAACTCGACTTCAAGCAGAGTTTGACCAGGCGGGTCGGACTACTGCGTGGGCTCCCTTCCCCACGATTGCAAGGTCTGCTGCACTCAATTCCATTGGCTGATGGTGCTGAACGGCTGATTTCAACCCTAAAGCTGCTAGGCTACAAAACCGCGATCCTCTCTGGCGGGTTTAATTTCTTCGGTAAGCATCTGCAGGCCCGGCTGGGGATCGACTATGTCTTCGCCAACGATCTTGAAATCGCGAACGACGAGCTCACAGGCCGTCTTGCGTCTGAAATTGTCGATGGGAAAAAAAAGGCCGAGCTGCTGCAGTCCATCGCGCAACGGGAAAATATTTCGCTCGACCAGGTGGTCGCGGTTGGAGATGGAGCGAATGACCTTCCAATGCTTAATATGGCCGGAATGGGAATCGCATTTCATGCCAAGCCGCTGGTACGGGAGAGCGCGAACCACGCAGTCTCGCACCTCGGATTGGACAGTATTTTATATTTGCTGGGCGTACGCGATCGCGATCTCGACCGGGCGGAATTCCGCTCGGGCAGTATGGGCTGACGGATTGGAGAAATTACGCAGCCTTGCCCACGTTTCTTTTTCGCAGCCTCGGCAAGACTTCCTTTCCGTAGAACTCAATAACGCGCCGCTGGTTGGCCTGGCCGGAATGAATGTGTACCTCAGTCGCCCCACCTTTGAATGCTTCTTCCAAGGCTTTTACGTGCACATCAGGATCCGTGCCTACCGTGAAGTCTTTGTAAACTTGTTCCAGCGGCAGCTCTGCCTCGGCGCGTCGCTGAATTTCCTGCGGATCACGAATATTAAAATACGGCTTCCAGGCTTTTGGAAGGAACCGCCAAAGTTCGGCCGACGTCTGCGCGTCTTTTTTGTCCCCTACTACTACAAACTGCTCGATAAAGACGGGCATCTGCGAAGGATCTTTCCCGCCTTCTCTCGCGCCATTCTCAAATTCTCCGCGGTGTTCCTTCCAGGTCCTAGGGTCGGTAATCAATCCATCGGCATGTAGGCCCACTCGATGCATAGCCTTCGGCCCGTTGCCCGCCATCAGCAAAGGAATCTTGGTTTTCGGTGGGTCGTACAAGCGCATGTTCACCTTGTAATACTTTCCCTGGTGCTCCACCTGTTGCCCCGCCCAGAGTTCGCGGATGATGTCCGTTGCTTCAACCAGGCGCTCCGAACGCTCCGGCCACTTAGGCCACACGCCGGTTGCCGCCTGTTCGTTGAGCGCTTCGCCCGAACCAACGCCAAGGAAAATCCGGTCCGGATAAAGAATATTCAGTGACGCAAATCCTTCGGCGACAACCGCGGGATTGTATCGAAACGTGGGGCAGGTCACGGTGGTTCCCATCCACATTTTTTTGGTTCGCGCTCCAATGGCCGCCATTGTGAGCCATGCCTGACCAGAGTGGCCTTCATTCGCTTGCCACGGCTGCAAGTGGTCGCTATTGGTGAGCACGTCGAACCCGGCTTGCTCGACCAACACTCCAAGCTCGACCAGCTCGTTGACCGGAAATTGCTCATATGCGAGTTGAAAGCCCACTAGCCCTTTGCGAAGTGAACCGTGCTCACTGGTATTGCTCATTGCGGTCTCTCCTTTGGATTGCTTGCCTGAGCCGGAGTGAGTTCCCGAACTGGCGTTTGCGAGCAGGGTTGAACCGAACATTTGGATGCCAGCTGCTATTCCAGCGGACTTCAGTAGATCTCTGCGATTAAAAGTTGGCCCCGAACCTGCTGCGAACCTCGAGGACGTGCTCACGTGCTTTCTCTTTCAAGGTAGGAAATTAGAAAATCACAGCACAGGCAACTTCGGTGAGATGCCTCGAGACTGGAAAGCTTTGCACACAAACTTCTGGGCAGACGCTCCAAGAGGACATCCTGTGATTCCGCTCTGCGCTGGTTCGGCATAAACTTGCTGGGATGCGGATCGCCATCGACACTGGCGGCACTTTCACCGACTGCGTCTACCTGAAGAATGGTGTGCCGACGGTCCTCAAGCTGCCTTCAACGCCGGATGATCCTGCCAAATCAGTCCTGGAGGCAATTCGGCAGATTGCTTCCGGTCAAAACGTCGAAGTCCGCCACGGTACAACCATCGGAACCAATGCCCTGCTGGAACGCAAAGGTGCGCGTGTCGCGTTTGTAACCACAGCCGGATTCGAGGACACCATCGCAATTGGCCGCCAGGCGCGGCAACATTTATACGATTGGTTGGCGACGCCAGCGCCCTGTATCGTCCCAAAAGAATTGCGCTTTGGCGTGAAGGAGCGAGTCAGCCCCGAAGGCGACATCCTGCTCTCTCCATCAGACGGAGAGCTCGCACGACTGCGCAGAAAAATCCGCGCCAGTAATGCCGAGAGTATCGCTATTTCCCTGCTCTTCTCTTTCGCGAATCCAGAGCATGAAAAAAAAGTTTTCGCGCAGTTGCGAACGCTGGGCATTCCAATTTCTGTTTCACACGAGATCCTTCCTGAATTTCGCGAGTACGAACGCGCGGCCACGGTCGTGGTGAATGCGTATCTTGCGCCGAAAGCTGGCGCCTACGTTCGGCGACTGGGGACCGCAATAGCCGACCGGGGCGACGGCTCGTTATACGTCATGCAATCTTCGGGCGGAATTATTTCCGCAACACTCGCTGCTGAAGAACCGGTGCGAACTGTGCTCTCGGGACCAGCGGGTGGAGTAATTGGCGCGCATCGAATCGCGCAGCTTGCCGGGCTCGAACAAATCATCAGCTTCGACATGGGAGGCACATCGACCGACGTCTCAGTTATCGATCCGCGCGGGCCTCAAATTACGAATGAATCCCGCATCTCTGAAATTCCAATCTCAGTTCCCATGCTCGATATTCACACTGTCGGCGCAGGTGGAGGCTCGCTGGCATTCTTCGATCGCGGGGGAATTCTGCATGTGGGACCGGCATCGGCTGGGGCTGAACCTGGGCCGATCTGCTACGGGCGCGGTCAACAGCCCACGGTTACGGATGCGAATCTCATACTCAACCGATTGGATCCGGAATTGGCACTCGCGGGAACGGTCCGGCTGGATGAAGCGCGCGCCCGATGCTTCATGGAAAACACTCGTGGAGCAATTTCTTCGGTGGAGGAGTTCGCAGGCGGCATTATTCAACTGGCTGAGGCGGAGATGGAGAAAGCCATTCGGCTGATTTCGGTCGAACGCGGCCACGATCCTCGCGAGTTTACGCTGATTGCATTCGGAGGCGCTGGCCCTCTGCACGCCTGTTCCCTGGCGCGCGCTCTCGGAATTCCTCGAGTCCTGGTGC
>QHZX01000133.1 GCA_003224835.1 Acidobacteriota bacterium
TCGGTACTCCTTACGGAGCTCATTATGGATCTTGCGTGAAGGCACCTGGAAGATGGTGTTCCACCAGGGAACACTGGTTCCGGAAACTTAACTCTCTATCGAAAGTTTCAAGGCACGAAGAAAAGTCAGAATGGAGCAACGGGTGTCCTCACCCGTCGACGCTATCACCAAGCTGAATTAGATTTCCGGAGGATGCCTGCTAACGTCATGCTGCTGCTCTAAAGACTGAGCAACCGCGAGCACCAATTCTTCTCCCCAAGGCCGCGCGGCAATTTGCACGCCTATTGGTAGACCTTCTCCTGAGCTTGCGATCGGCACCGTAGCTGCGGGCATGCCGAGCAGATTGAACCACTCGCAATAACTCCAAGCGTGTAAGTATTCGACGGTCTTTCCTTCTATCTGCCACCGGCGTTCGCGATGGCGTAATGCCGGAATAG
>QHZX01000135.1 GCA_003224835.1 Acidobacteriota bacterium
CTCATGAGGCCTCCGAATTGAATTGGGACTTGTTGCTGAGTGCTGGGAGCGACACCAGGACCGGCAATCCCAAGAAAGTCGCCGCCTCTTCGGGCGTGCGGAATGAGGGATCGAGATAATCCGTCGCGAACACTAAGCCGGTGCTGAAGCCACACGCTCCGATGAAAGAGAAGCAGGTGGCTGCTAGGAAGGGCCAAACCGGGAGTGCAGGAACTCGCGGCTGCTGCGTGACCGCGACATTCAGCACGCCGTTTTCGTCGAGAGCGTCGCCGATTCGGGCCTCTTCGCGCTTATTGGAGTAGAGCAGGTACTTTTCCTCTGCGGCCTTAACCTTCTGCTCCAGATCGTGCTGGACTAGCGCATTTTGTTCCAAGGATTGCGCCTGAATCCGATATGCCATTACTTGTGCTTGAGCTACAGACTGCTTCTGCTCCAAGGCGCGTAATTCAACCTGGTTTTTCAAATGTTCAGAGTGCGCCCAGTCAAACTCCGGATCACTTTGTGTAGTTTCATCGCGCAATGGCTTTAGCTCTTCCGCCTCAATGGCCTGTTTGGCTTGGGCAATTTGCTGATCGACTTCCTGGACGAGCCGGTAGGAAGGTTGAAATTTAGTCATCAGCGCTGTCCGCTGCAGCTCTAGATCAAGGAGCTTCGATTTCAACTTTTCCTCCAACTGAGGATTGTCGGCGTTCTTGATCTCGGCCACTCGCCGCTGAGGCAAGTCTGGAAGACTTGCTTCCAAGGCTTGAATCCGTTCGCGAGCCCCGGCAATCGATGACTCTATGCCTAGCTCGGAAGCCTCGGCATCGCTCGATTTCTGCAAGGCGAGATCTCTTTCGAGGGCGGCGGATACGACCCCATGTTGCCGGGTGAAAGCAATGAGGGTTGCCTGCGCATCTTCGAGCGTGAGGCGGGACTCCTTTTCTTGCTGTTCAAAGAAAACTTGTTCTCCGGATGGACGTCCATTTTCTGCATGCTCAGCTAAATACCTGTGCGCCAGAGAACGCAGAACAGCGGCAGATTTTTCTGGGTTCGAAGAACTATAGGAAACGGTGATAAGCCGGGATTTCCGGACAGGCCTTACATCCAACTTGCTGGCCAGCCGGCGGACTGCTTTCTCCACTCGTTTTTCCAAATTTGATCGGGTCAATGCCGAAGCCCAACTGTTTTCAGCCAGTCCGGTTTCGAGGACGACCTGCCGCAATATGTCTTGATCCTGTAATAGTTCGACCTCCGAGTTCAATTGCTCTTCGGTAATTTCATCATGTTCGAACGCTGGGGATGGGCTAGGGGTCGGGGTGACCACAGGATCGATTCGTCCACGGCGGAGCATGACTTTCATCTCCGATTTGTAGGAAGGAAAAAGAGCAGAGTACAACATTCCCGAAATGGCAATCAGAGCAAACGAAATCAGGAAGAGCCGCTTGTGCCGGAAGAAAACGGCGGCCACGTCCCTCAGCGTCAGTGAATGTTGCGGCCCTTGTGCAGTAACGAGCTGTAAGTCTTGCGCCATAGTCAGAATTGTGCCGGAGTGAAAAATGTACTTAAGCTCGAAACCGGCAAGAACTTGCGAATTTTTGAAATGCGGTTCTGGGGCACAAACAACATGTCTCCAGGCGTGAGCTCAAAATCCTCCTCTAAATTTCGAGAGGACAACATGGCTTTAATATTCAAGACGTGCGCTTCAACGATACCGTCGGCAATTTTTCGGAATAGGACGACTTGCGAGTGCTTTGATTGTTCGGTGAAGCCACCAGCGATGGCGATGGCCTCCACGACGCTAGTCCGCGACCGGAGCTCGAATTTGCCGGGATGTCCGACTTGCCCGCCCGCCACAAAAAACGGCCGATCAAAATCTTTCAGGATTACGCTAACCTCGGGATCGCGCAGGATGGTCGCGTACGCGTTGCGCACAGAGTCTCCGAGTTCCAAAACGGTCAAGTCTTCAGCGTAAAGATCACCTATTGTCTTTAGTGCGATGAATCCGTCCGGCAAAACGGTCGCGATCTGGTCGAATTCGGGGGAGAAAGTGAACCTGATCTCCACAACGTCGCTTTTGCGCAGCCGGTACAGCGGATGGCGTGCCCCCGTCAAGGCCGAACCCCCGTTATTGGGATCCTTCACGCCATCCACTGCACCGGTGCTGGTGACGCCTGCTCCTGAACTGGCCTGAGCATGCGCGGGGAGGACCTCTGGTAAGAGCAATCCGCAAGTCAAACAGAACAGAATTGCTCGGTAAATGTTCATGGCAAATTCGCGACCAGATCCCCTCTGCGCAAGAAATTAGGCTGGGAGCGGCCATTACGCAAGACGTGAAAAGTACAGTGCACGAAAGTAGCTATTGCCGCTCGGAGCTATTCCGCTCGCCCGCGCCCAACTCATAATCCACAGCGTTTTCCACAGGCGAGAGTTAGCCGAAAGTTCTTCGGTCACTGACATCAGTTTCCGAAATAGTTACATTCTTCTCACTCGTCCGATTCTTTCGCGCCTGGTAGTCCATGACCATTGAGACTCCGCCTTCGTCCACCGGGATCAGCGTGCTACTTGCTGACTCAAAACAGATGGAAAGCCAGCTACTGGCCGGTTCGCTTCGCCATCGCGGGTTTGAGGTTCTTTCTTGCCGCAGCGAAATTTCTCCCATTGTGGATTTCCTTCAGGGCGGGAGCGCAGATGTCGTCGTGATCAGTTGTGCCGCACTATACTCAACCGCACCAGACGTAGCGATGGTCCGCACCTTGCACCTGATGTACCCGCAAATACCTAAAGTTTGCCTAATGGATATCGAAAATGCGCAATTAGCAGTCCAGGCTTTCCGCTCTGGAGCGCGTGGGCTGTTCTGTTTGGAAAATTCGTCGTTTCAATTGTTTTGCGAATGCATCGAGCGTGTGCATCGCGGAGAGATCTTCGCCACCAACCAACAACTCAGTTACCTGCTTGACTCTGTTTGTCAGTCGCCGTGCATGCGTGTGCTGAGCGCGACCGGCGCTACCCTGCTCACCTCGCGTGAAGAACAGGTAGTGGCGTTGGTCACGGATGGGCTTTCAAACCGCAATGTGGCCAATGAATTAGGCCTGAGCGAGCACACGGTTAAAAAATATCTTTTCAGGATTTTCGAAAAACTTGGAATTTCGAGCCGCGTGGAGCTTGTGCTGTACGCGTTTCACCACGGGTCGCCGCAGCCGGCAGCGCAGATCGGTGATTAGTGGCTACGTGCCCAGTCGCCGATAAAGGGAGCGGCTTCAGGCTGCCCTGTACCACCCTCTCCTTGCGGCACTGATCACTAACAACTAGGTGCCGACCACTTCCTCACATTCCTGTCATACAATGGCAGGTCGCCGTGTGCTTTAACACATTCCGAGGAAATGACCGAACCCTCAAACGAGAGCGCTATTCGCGATCAGGAAAAGCAGGTTGCCGCACGCGCTGCGGCACAGCTTGTGGACGAGGGCGACATCGTGGGTCTGGGATCCGGCTCGACTGCAGAGTACGCTGTGCGTTTTTTGGCGGAACGGGTGCGCGAAGGGCTGAAGATCATCGGCATTCCCACTTCGCAACAAACAAAACATCTCGCCGAGCAACTCGGGATCCCGCTGACCACGCTGGAAGAGCACCCGCAAATTGACATTGATATTGACGGTGCTGACGAGATCGATCCTCAACTGAACTTAATAAAAGGCGGTGGCGGAGCATTTTTGCGTGAAAAGATAGTGGCGTCAGTGTCGCGCCGCTTCGTCGTAATTGCCGAATCGAGCAAGCAGGTGAAGATCCTGGGAAAATTCCCGCTACCGGTCGAGGTCATTCCGTTCGCGCAATCACTTATCAAGCAGCACATTGAAGGTTTAGGCGCGAAGGTCTCTTTGCGGAGTTATGCATACGGCAATCCCTACGTCACCGACGAAGGCCATCACATTCTGGATTGCACCTTCAGCAAAATTCCGGATCCGCCAGCCCTGGCAGAGAAATTGTGCGGTATTCCCGGAGTGGTCGAACATGGCTTATTTATCGGGATGGCAGAGATGGCGTTGATTGGAAAAGATGGAAGGGTGATTCAGCTCAGGCGGTGAGCATCGCTGAATGGGTTAGACATTCTTGTCCGATATTTGAAATGCACAAGGCAGAATGAACAAGGCTCTCATCTCGCTCACCTTCGACGATGGATTGCGCTCGCAGTTTGAGAGCGCAGTTCCTGTCCTTGATCGTTACGGGTTCCCAGCCACATTTTTTCTGGTCGCCAATACCGACCCGATCTTCACGGACGGCTGGGCGGAAGAAAATGGGTTCGAGTGGCACAAGATAGATTGGACTAAAGAAGACATTCGGCTTCTCAGGGGTATGATCGCGCGCGGTCATGAGGTCGGCGCTCACACAATCACGCACAAACGGGAGCGCATCGCCGCGAATCCGATTTTCGAGGCTGCAGAGTCGAAGCGGCTAATTGAAGAATGGCTGGAAAGCGAGATTCCGTCGTTCTGTTATCCGTTTTATGACACGATCCACGTGTTGAAGGAGCCGACAATCAAGGCGGGATTTCGCCAAGCGCGCGCTGGAAGACAAAATTCCTATTACGCTCCAGGTGATTCCCTGGATCGATTTGCTATTGATTGCCGCCAGATTCTACAAACCGGAGAAGACGTCAATGCGTGGATACGGCCTGGCTGCTGGCACGTGGTGACATTCCACGGCATTGGTGGTGATCAGGACGGATGGGTACCGATCACCGAAGCTGAGTTCGGAAGGCAGATGGCAGAATTGGCGGGGCTGCGGGATTCGGGCGCAGTCGAGGTCGTCACGTTCGCTGACGGTGCCAGCCGATCACAGCAAATTGCGGCCTAGGCGCCAAAAATATTTCTGTTAAGAAAGCTGTTGCGGAACTTGCCTTTTGGGTCGAATTGATTGCATAGCGCGACAAATTCCGGCAGTTTTTCATAGCTTGGTTTGAGTTGCTCCCGCGACATGGTGAACAGTTTCCCCCAGTGGGGCCGGACTCTAAACGGCGTCAGTTCCTTTTCGATGACCGGCAAAATCTTGCTCACCGCAGGCCAATCTTGCTTCCAGGTAAAGTGGATAGTCACACATGGCTGTTTGTAGCAGGGACTCATCCACAAGCCGTCCGCAGCGATGGTCCGTATTTCAGTGATCAGGAGATGCGGGCTCACCATTTCATGGAGCCGCTGGACCGCGAGAATCGCATCCAACGCATGTTGACGAGGCACGAAGTACTCTGACTGCAACTCTTTCCCCGCGCTGGGCGTAAAACCCATTCGGAAGTGTGGCAAGCGTTCATACCATGGTCCGGGAACGCCCATCTGTTCGGTACAGTTTTCCGCAGAGAGTTCGATGATTGGGTGCAGGTTACGGGTCGCGCGCTTGGCATCGTAGAAAACGGGCCTGGCTTCGAACTTCTGTTCCGCATCAGTTCGAGCTTTAATCCACACTTCATTAATCAGCGGCTTCTGCCAATCGGTGAACAGGCTGACGCTGTAGGCAGCACGTTCGATGGCATCGAAATTCTTCGTGAGCTGATCAAAGGGCAGATTCTGGTAGACGTATTGCTGCATGATGAACGTGGGCTGGAGGTCCAGGGTAAGTTTTGTAATGACGCCAAGTGCACCGAGACCCACAACTGCTCCGTGAAATGTTTTGCTGTCCTTCTCACGGGACAGAGTGCGAAGTTCGCCGGACGCCAGGACCATCTCTAGCGCGGAGACGGCGGTGGACAAGTTTCCGTTCTTCTCTCCCGAGCCGTGCGTCCCCGTACTGCACGCGCCGGCGACAGAGATGTGTGGCAACGAAGCCAGATTATGTAGGGCAAATCCGTGCTGGTGCAGATACGGAGACAGCTGGCCGTAGGTCATACCGGCC
>QHZX01000137.1:0-8393 GCA_003224835.1 Acidobacteriota bacterium
CGCGCCGTTGCTACACAATTACTAGGTTGAACGGGGGCTGCGAAGACTGGCTTCTATCGGCGCTTGTGTTACCAGGCCTAACAAATCTTGCGCCAGTTGATCTGTATTATGTCGCGCGACCACATCCTCGAACAGGTAATCGCCAAGCACCGGGCAGACTGCCATGGCTTCGATCGCTTCCAAATCTGCTGTTATTTGAGAAGCGCCTTCGAGTGCGTATTTCGCCTTCAGATCAGCAGAAGCGGGCGTTCGGTTAATCAATGCATAGTCGAAAATTCGGCACCCGGCATGGTCGTAGAGCGCCCGAATGTGGTCGGCGGCAGTGCGTCCCAGGCTTTCATTCGTTTGGGTCATGAGATTGCAAACGTACACCTTGGTTGCGGCCGAGTCGCGAATCGCCTCTGGAATCCCGCATACCAGCAGGTTTGGAATCAGACTGGTAAAAAGCGAACCCGGCCCGACGGTAATCAAGTCAGCGCGAGCAATAGCCGCCAAAGTTTGCGGAAGCGGTTCGGGACCCGGCGGCACGAGAAATAATTCTGAGATCCGTCCCTTGCTGGCGGTGATGTTGGTTTCCCCGCGCACTCGCGAGCCGTCGTCCATTAGTGCTTCTAGTTCGATGTCGGCAGTAGTGGCAGGATAAATGTGCCCGCGCGTCGCCAGAATTTCCGACGACAAACGTACCGCCTCACTGAAATCACCGGTCAGCGAAGTAAGGGCGGCAAGAAAAAGATTGCCGAAGCTGTGCCCTTCGAGTCCGGTCCCTTTTTCGAATCGATGCTGAAATACCTTGGCCAGCAGCGTTTCATCTTCAGATAGCGCAACAATGCAGTTGCGCACATCTCCCGGCGGAAGCATGTTGAACTCTTTCCGCAGCCGGCCACTGGAACCGCCATCGTCGGTTACCGTCACAACTGCGCAAAGTTCCGCGATGCGGGCAGATTCAGAACCGGTGATAGGTGAGACGGCCGTCTCGCCTGATTGCCTGCCTACGTATTTCTTGAGGCCCTTGAGCAGGGTCGAAAGGCCGGTGCCTCCGCCAATTGCCACCACTCGCAACTCGCGTCCGCCGCGATGGGGCATTGCGGTTAACCGATCTCCTCGACTCCTTCCTCGGGAGGAAGTGAGAGGTCTTCGCCGGGATCGGGGTAGAGCAACTCGGTGAAACGCGGGTCCTCGGACAGATTCTGAAAATCAGAATCGTTACGCGCCTGGAAACGCAATGTGGGATTGAAGGTAATCGCGCGGGCAAGGTTCTTCAGCGAGTCTTCCACATGCCCAGTAAGACAGTCGAGCGCCGCCAGGCCATATGCCACGTAATCGGCCTTGGGCACTTGTTTCGAGAGTTTTTCCAGGTGCTCCCGCGCGCTGACATAATCTCCTAGGTTGATGAGGGAGACCACGAAATCATAGTGTTCTTCGGCTGTCTTGAACTGGGTAGCGCCGCGCTCCAGTTGCTGATTGCAGGCATTCATATGAACCGAAGCACGGTCAGCGAGCTCGCGGTTCGTGCCTGAGACCACCTTCTGCAAGAGCGTCTTGGCCTTATCGTACTTATGCTCCTGCATGGCGCGCAAACCAGTCTCATATGACTGCAGCAGCTGCGCCAATTGAGGATCGGTCACGAGAGTGTGCTTGGCTGTGGGTTTCTGGGCCATCTGAAGGATTTTTCCTCGGTTTGTCGTAGGGGAATCCTAACTGTTAGCTCTGCGCTCCCCGCGTTTTTCCAGGAGCTGTTTTTGTTGCTGAGAGCCAGCAGCTAAAACTAATGAATGTTCGCCGCCGTTTGCAGGTCAACCTGCTTCCACTCTCCTGCAATAATTCCTTTGCGAATCTGTGCCGCGGTCTTGTGCTTCATGCTCATTTGGTACGAATAATACAGTTCCTTCAAGCAGACAGAGCACTCAGCACCGTGCGTCCCCTCAAAGCAAGAGTGAAGGCTCTTATGCCCCATGCGGTCGCAATAGCAGTAACAGGGCTGTTGATAAATCACTTTCTGGATCTTGGCCGCCAGCTCGTAAGCGTGTGATTGATTCGGATATTGATCGTTATTTCCCCAGAGCTGATCTCTGCCTAAGATCGGCGGCAGCTTTGCGCCTGGTGCCGGAGGCGGATTATATGCCGGTACTTCTCCTGCCTGCGTCTGTTCGGAAGTGGCCCACGGGGCAGAGACTGCAAAGGTGAGCAGCACCACAATTCCTAACATTACTCCGCGTCTCAACATGCCATCCTCAAGGGCGTATTGTAACCCGAATTACACTGGAGCGCACAAGCCAGAGGGCAGACAATGAACATATGGCGACAGCCGCCCTCGCTGTGCGGTAAATTTGTTCGACTCTGCCGGCCTGAACCAAGAAGGAGCAACTGAATGAAACCAAAACTTTTGCTGGTGATCCTCGCATTGACACTACCGACTTTTACCCAAGCCCAAACCGAAGCCCATAAGCCCGCGCCCACGCTCAAGAGCATCCTGCTCGAACAACTGCGCTCTACTCACAATAAGGCGGAATGGTTTGTGCCTGCGAACACGGCCGTTGAAGGCCTCACCGCCGAGCAGGCTACCTGGACTGACGGAAAGGGTAACCATTCTGTCGGTCAACTGGTCAATCACATCATTTTCTGGGATCGTCGCGCGCTCCAGAAATTTAAAGCCGAGCCGCAGGACAGTTTCGGTGGCAACAACGACGAGACGTTTAATAGCTTTGACGCTAAGAATATTCACAAATCGCACACATTGGAACTCATAATGCCTACCACATTGGCGAAATCGTTTATGTCCGGAAAGAGCAGGGCTCGTGGAATCCGGAGAAGGGGGTGAAGTAAAGCCAGCGCATTTCCGACCCTCCACTCCAGTCATCCTGAGCGGAGTAGCTGGTTCGAAAATGCTGGGCAATCGAAGGCGCTGTTAGCTTGCGCCAATTAGCATTCTTGTTCATTCCTCAATTCCCCAGTATGTTTAAGGAATGCTGCTTGCGGGCGCGCGGGTTTCATTTCATTTCATTATCGTCCTGCTCACCACTCTTTTAGTCGGCTTTTCAGGTCTCGCCCATGCATCCACTCCGCAACAAACTGCACCTGCCGCAACCCAACAAAAGCCCGAGCAGCCGAGCGCCGGCCAGCCCGATACTGATAAGCCCAGCACTGACAAGCCCAGCACGGGTAAGCCCGAAAACAAAATAACTCCCGAGCAAGCCGAGCAACTCTTCCGCGACGTTGACACCATCCTCAACTTTGCCAGCAAGGACACAACTCTGCCGATCAAGCATGAAGTCAAACGCCGTATGGCCAGCAGGGAAGAGGTGGTCAGCTATCTGAAGAAAAATATGGCCGAGGACAAAGACGTGCAACGCCTCCGCCGTACTGAGTTGGTGCTAAAAAAATTCGGCCTCCTCCCCAAAGACTTCGACTTGCAAACTTTTCTCGTAAGCCTGCTTGAAGAGCAAGTTGCCGGATATTACGACGCAAAAACAAAAACCGTTAACCTGCTGGATTGGGTGCTCCCGGATTTGCAACGTCCGGTGCTGGCGCATGAGTTGACACACGCTTTGCAGGACCAATCATTCGGTCTGGATAAATGGCTGAAGAAGGGCAACGAAGATATTGATAACAAAAAAGACCTGAAAGCCGAAGACATTACCAAAGACGAAAATAGCGAGGCCCGTCAAGCGGTCGTCGAGGGACAGGCCATGGTGGTGTTGGTCGATTACATGCTTGCCCCTGTGCACCGAACAGTCGCCAACTCGCCGGAAATTGTCGCAACCCTGAACGCCGATATGGCGGCCGGCACGGCAGATTCCAAGGTTTATCAGAACGCACCCGTCTTTATGAAAGAAGCCCTGACGTTCCCCTACCGCTACGGAGTGGAGTTTGAGGCTGAGCTGTTGCGAAGCCAGGGAAAAGACAAAGCGTTCACCATGACCTTTCAAAACCCTCCGCAGACCAGCCGCGAAATCATGGAGCCGCAAACCTACATTGTGGGCGAGCATCTGGCGCCGCTCCCGCTGCCTGACTTCAAGCACATTTTCAAGGACTACGATCGTTTCGACATTGGCGCCATCGGGGAGTTCGATGTTGCAGTACTGGCGGAACAATACGCGGGATTGGAAACCTCAAAGCGGATCTTTCCCAATTGGCGTGGCGGATATTACTATTCAGTCCACCCCAAGAAAAAACCGGGCGCGCCTTTGCAGTTGGTGTTTGTAACAAAATGGGCGAATGCCAAGTCGGCAGCCCAGTTTGCGGCCATTTACGCTCGTGGCATGCAGCAGCGTTACAAAAGCGTCGGAGCCAACGCGCACAGCGATCTGGACCTGAAGAAGTTACAAAGTCTAAGCGGAAACTACACGTGGCAAACCGAAGAGGGTCCAGTGGTGATTGATGTGAAAGACGAAACTGTTCTAGTGACTGAGGGCCTGGATCCGGCACTCACGGATAAATTTGGACACGCAGTGCTCGGCATTTCTGCTGGCTCCCATTAAGCTTTTCTAAAAACGCGCAGGTTAAATATGAAAGCCATCCGCATTCATGAATTTGGCGGGACCGAAGTGCTCCGCTACGAAGATGTTCCTGATCCGCAGCCCCGCAAAGATCAGGTCCTGGTCCGCGTAAAAACATGCGCCATGAATCACCTCGATATCTGGGTCCGGAAAGGGCTTCCCGGGGTGAAGCTGCCGCACATCCTCGGCAGCGATGTAGCTGGCGAGATTGCTGAGGTCGGCGAGTACATAACCCAATTCAAAGTCGGGCAGCGAGTTCTGCTTGCGCCAATGCACTTTTGCAATCGTTGCGCGAAGTGCGTCGCCGGATTACAAAATCAGTGCCCGGAATTCACCGTGCTCGGCAACGGCGTGGATGGCGGCAACTGCGAGCTAATTGCCGTCCCCGCCGAGCGCATAATTCCGATACCCGACTCGATTGATTTCATCCAGGCCGCCAGCGTTCCCTTGGTATTTCTCACGGCCTGGCACATGCTCGTTGGGCGCGCCGGAATTCGGCCCGGTCAAACTGTCCTTGTGCTTGGTGCTAACTCCGGCGTCGGCATAGCGGGAATTCAGGTCGCGAAATTTTTCAATTGCCAGGTGATCACGACGGCTGGGGATGATCACAAGATGTCCAAGGCTCGCGAGCTTGGCGCCGACCACGTTATAAATCATTATCAGCAAAAAATTTCTGATGAGGTCCGCAAAATCACCAACAAGCAGGGGGTTGACATCGTTCTCGAGCACGTTGGCCCCGCCACCTGGGACGAAAGCATTCGTTCGCTCAAGCCCGCGGGTACCCTGGTGACCTGCGGCGCTACCACTGGCCCGCAAGTCAGCATCGATCTGCGTTTCGTGTATTCCCGTCAGTTGTCGGTTTTCGGTTCCTATATGGGAACCATGGGTGAACTGCACGAAGTCCTGAAATACGTCTTCACCGGACGTCTGAAGCCGGTTGTGGACCGGACGTTCCCCTTGAAGGAAGCGCGTGCGGCTCACGAATACATGGAAAGAAGCCAGATGTTTGGCAAAATCATATTGATCCCGTGAAGAAACAGGTTTCAAGGTTTCAAAGTTTCAGAGTTTCAAGGGGTCTTTTACTCAGAATCTCGACCTCAAAGCTTTGAACGTTGAACCTCAACCTTGAAATCTCAGATCTCGAAACCTTGAAACTCTGAAACCTTGAAACCTTGTTCCTCGTCTGGTTTAAAATATAGCCAAATGGCAAACGCACTCGACTTCGGCCCTTACGTGGAGATTGAAAACGGCAAGCGTGTCGTTAAAGAGCTTACCTATGGCAATCCCACGCCGGAAGGCGTCATCCTGACTACCGTGGATAATGTCGTCAACTGGATGCGCAAGAACTCGATCTGGCCAATGACCTTCGGCCTGGCGTGCTGCGCCATCGAAATGATGTCCATGGGCGCATCCCGCTTTGATATTGCCCGTTTCGGAGCAGAAGTTTTCCGTCCTTCGCCACGTCAATCTGATCTGATGATCATCGCGGGCCGCGTTTCCAACAAAATGGCCCCGGTCATCCGTCAGCTCTGGGAGCAGATGCCCGAGCCCAAGTGGGTGATCTCTATGGGCGCGTGTGCGACTTCAGGTGGGGTCTTCAACAATTACGCCCTGGTTCAGAGCGTCAATCAGGTCATTCCCGTGGACATTTATGTTCCCGGCTGCCCACCGCGTCCCGAGCAGTTGATTTATTCCATTACTCTTCTGCAGCAGAAAATTCAGGCCGAGCGTGGCACCATCAAGCGCGCACTGAACCTGACTTCGTAAGCCGAAATTTTCCTCAGGGCAAGTCCACACGTCACCCTACGCCTGTGACATCCGTCACAGCGGCCGATTGCCTCTCTGCGCTAACTTGTATCCCGGTTCGCCCTCCCTCGGCAATTCGCATGAATGCTCTATAAGACTCTCAGCGCCGCCGTCTATGGAATTGACGCCAGCATCATTGAAGTGGAAGTGGACGTTTCCGGCATCAAGTTAGACGAAGATCACTTCCACACTGTCGGCCTGCCTGACGCGGCCGTGCGCGAGAGCCGCGATCGAGTGAAAGCGGCGCTGAAAAATTGCGGATACGACATTCCTCCAACCCACATCATCATCAATCTCGCTCCCGCTGATATCAAGAAAGAGGGCTCTGGCTTTGACTTGCCCATGGCCCTCGGAATCCTGGGCGCATACGGTGGCCTGAACAAGAAGGAAATTTCAGATTGCCTTTTCGTAGGCGAGCTTTCTCTCGACGGCGGAATACGAGCTGTTCGGGGAGCGCTGCCCATAGCCATTGAAGCCCGCGGCCGCAAGATTTCGCGCATCGTGGTTCCGGAACTAAATGCGAAGGAAGCCGCCATGGTGAGCGGCGTAAGCGTTTATCCGGTCAAGTCGCTGCTCGATGTTGTCCACTTCGTGAACACCGGCAATGGAATTAACCCAGTCGCGGTCAATCAGGAAGAACTACTGAATGAAGCGCAGCATTTCCCGGTCGACTTCAAAGATGTCCGCGGCCAACAGACAGCGAAGCGCGCCCTGGAAGTTGCCTGCGCCGGCGGCCACAACATTCTGATGATTGGCCCGCCAGGTTCAGGCAAGACTATGCTGGCCAAGCGCATTCCCACCATCCTGCCGCCATTTACCTTTGAGGAAGCCCTCGAGACCACCAAAATCCACAGCGTCGCAGGCGTTCTTGATCATAGTGCAGGGCTCGTTGGCATACGTCCGTTTCGTAATCCGCACCACACCATTTCCGACGCTGGCCTGATCGGTGGGGGCGCAGTCCCTCGTCCAGGCGAAGTTTCGCTTTCGCACAATGGCGTTCTCTTTCTCGATGAGCTTCCTGAATTCCCCCGCAACGTCCTGGAAGTCATGCGCCAGCCTCTTGAGGACGGCACCGTGTGCATCGCGCGCGCCTCAATGTCCCTCACCTTTCCTGCCCGCTTCATGCTGGCCGCCGCCATGAATCCGTGTCCCTGTGGTTTTTTTAACGACCGCTCTCGGGACTGCCACTGCACCCAGCCCATGATTCAGCGATACATGCAGAAAATCTCCGGACCGTTGATGGACCGCATCGACATTCACATCGATGTTCCAGCCGTGAACTACAAAGAAATGCGCGCCGCGGCTGAGCCAGAAGGTTCAAGCTGCATTCGCGATCGGGTGGTGAAGGCCCGAGAGATCCAGCAGCGGAGGTTCTCCTCGTCCTCCCGCATAAGGGTTTACTCAAACGCTCAGATGTCCGCGCGGAACATACGTACCTTTTGCGAATTGTCGGCCGATTGCGAACGCCTACTCGAGCGGGCCATGAGTCAGCAGGGCCTGACCGCCCGGGCGCATGACCGCATTTTGAAGGTGTCGCGAACGGTCGCTGATCTTGAGGGTTCGGGGGCCATTGAGCCCAAGCACATTGCCGAGGCCATCCAGTACCGCAGTTTAGACCGCGTTTTCTGGGCCTGAAACGGGCAAATCTGGGGCCATTCCCGTTGTGGTGTGCGGCGTACCTCGTTATTAACAGGCAGCTTACAAAATCTCTTGACGCATACGGGTTTTTCCCTGTAAGTTAGAGCGTTCTGAAGCTCTTGGCCAGATTCCTGATGAACATCCGCTCGGATGGTTCTGGTCAAACGTAACCGAGAAACTTTCGGCCACTTCGGAGCATCTATTAACAGTAGCCAGAGCTTTTTCCTGTAGAAATCATCTGTTTTCAGTATCTTACAGTTCTGGTGGGTAGGCGTTCGCCCGGTTTCCGCAGTGCGGCAAGCCGAGTTCGTCGCAGACTCCTATAAGGAAAGGAAGAAAACCATGCGCTCTGATCGTGTTTTCGACGCTTTACATACTTTGCGGAACCGTTATATGCTCTGTCAGCTTGCCTCCAAGGCTACGCGCAAGTTTCACAAGCCTAACACCAGAATC
>QHZX01000137.1:8426-18632 GCA_003224835.1 Acidobacteriota bacterium
TGAGGCACAACGACGGGCTGCTTAAACTAGCAGCCCAGTCCTCCTGCCTAATTGACCTGAATCTTCCTGAACATACCCTCCTTATTTCGATCTCCTCGCAGGTGAGCTAATGACCATTGCAGAACTCAAAGAAAAAAACATAACTGAATTAACCAAAATCGCTCGCACCCTCGACCTTCCCGGTGCCAGCGGCATGCGCAAACAAGATTTGATTTTCAAGATCTTGCAGGCGCAAAGCGAAAAAGAAGGCCACATCTTCGCCGAAGGCGTACTCGAAATCCTTCCTGATGGCTACGGATTTTTGCGCTCACCGGATTACAACTATCTGCCCGGCCCGGACGACATTTACGTTTCGCCATCTCAAATTCGCAAGTTTGACCTGAAGACCGGCGACACCATCAGTGGCCAGGTGCGGCCTCCGCATGAGGGCGAGAAGTATTTCGCGCTGGTGAAGATAGAAGCTGTCAACTTCGAGTCTCCCGAAGAGGCCCGCAACAAGATTCTTTTCGACAATCTGACGCCGCTTTATCCGCAGGAGCGGATCAAGCTCGAAACAGTGCGTGAGAATCTCAGCGCGCGCGTCATGGATTTGCTGACACCGCTCGGCAAAGGACAGCGCGGATTGATCGTTTCGCCTCCTCGCGCTGGTAAAACCATGTTGCTGCAGAATGTGGCGAACTCGATTACCATGAATCATCCCGAAGTCGTTCTGATGGTTCTCCTGATCGACGAGCGCCCGGAAGAAGTCACCGACATGCAACGTTCCGTCAAGGGCGAAGTGATTTCTTCGACCTTCGATGAGCCTGCGGCACGTCACGTCCAGGTCGCCGAAATGGTAATCGAAAAAGCAAAAAGATTAGTCGAGCACAAGCGCGATGTTGTTATCCTGCTTGACTCAATTACACGCTTGGCTCGCGCCTATAACACCATCGTACCGCCGAGCGGTAAGGTCCTCTCCGGCGGCGTCGACTCTAACGCCCTTCAGCGCCCGAAGCGCTTCTTCGGATCGGCTCGAAACATCGAGGAAGGCGGATCGCTGACCATTATCGCCACTGCGCTGATCGATACCGGATCGCGCATGGACGATGTGATCTTTGAAGAATTCAAGGGCACCGGCAACTCGGAAATCATTCTCGACCGCAAGCTGGTGGACAAACGCACCTTCCCAGCGATCGATATTCAGCGCTCGGGCACTCGTAAAGAAGAGCTGCTTATTCCAAAAGACGACTTAGCGCGCATTTGGGTGCTGCGCAAAGTTCTCAACCCGCTCTCGCCAGTTGAAGCAATGGAACTTCTCATCGAACGTCTTGCAAAAGCGCAGACCAACGGCGAGTTCCTGGCCAAGATGAGCCAGCTGTAGGCGAGTGGAGCACACGCTCCAATAAAAATTGCAGCAGGAGAATTTCGCGACGTGTGCGTCCTCATCCGGTTCTAAGCGGGTTTTTTATCCTGAGATAACGGCATCAGCCGGCGTCGCAAGGCCCAGCCGCTTTCGGCAATCTTCCAAAATCTGCGCTGTCGAAGATGAACCTACGCGAGTGGCGCCTGCCGCACGAAATTCGAGCAGCGCATCCAAAGTACGCACTCCGCCTGCGGCTTTCACCTCTACGTGCGAAGGCGAATGTTTCCGCATCAACTTCACATCAGCTACCGTCGCGCTGGTGGATGCGAAACCAGTCGAAGTCTTCACCCAGTCCACTCCGATGCCTCCGCAAATTTCGCAAAGCCGGATCTTCGCCGCATCATCCAGATACGCATTTTCAAAAATCACTTTTATTTTCCCACCACCAGCATGAGTGGCCTTGGTTAACTTTTCAATCTCAGTCCTGACATAATCCCAATCGCCACTGCGCGCCTTGCCGATGTTGATGACCGCATCGAGTTCAGTCCCGCCATCTTTCAGCGCCTGCTCTATCTCAGCTAACTTCACGATTGTCGTGTTCGCCCCGTGCGGAAATCCAATAGTAGTGCTCGGCCGCGCGCCACTGCCGCGTAGCAATTCGGCGCAACGCGCCAGGTAATACGGCAGAATGCACACGCTCGCCACTTCATAGTGCCGCGCAAGCTTGCATCCCGCCTCCAATTCCTGTGTTGTCAAAGCAGGATTCAGCACCGAATGGTCAATCGTCTTTGCGATGTCGCGAAAAGAAAATCCGTCGCTCATATTTCGTCGTGCTGAATTATATTTCGTGCCCGCAAATCTTTTACGCCGCTTTACTAAGCTTGACCACGCTTTTGACAACTTCAGCAACTTTCCTGAGTTTGGTGCCGCCTCAAATTACACCTCGAGAATCGAGTACAAGACTGGCGTTCGACGGAACATCGCTGAACGAGCGCACGTACGGCAACTCAAACTGACGCGGTGTTCGCGTGACTGCCTAGTTCCGCGGAGATTCGGGCCTCGCGACCGTCTAATTGATCGGCTATATTCGAGTTACGTTTTAGATTTATGAATTCGAAGCCGCTGCCGAAACTTTACGCAATCCTGGACGTGTCCTGCTTTCGGGACACTCGACAGCTTTTGGACACAGCCCAGGAACTGATAGAAGCTGGCGTAAGGTTAATCCAATACCGCAACAAGTCTGCCGACGCTCGGACTATGCTCGATCACGCGAAAGAACTTAAGCGCCGAGTTGCCTCCCGTGCCAGGCTCATCATGAACGACCGCGCAGATCTGTGTCTCGCGGCGGAATTCGACGGCGTTCATGTGGGCCAGGACGATCTTTGCCCAGAGGGCGCGCGCAAGATCATTGGACCCGAACGCTGGCTTGGCGTCTCGTGAGCAAAGCGAATCCGGATCCCATCGTTGGCTTACCTGGCGTGCGCCGCGCTCGTGACCTAACCCGCAAACCTCTGGTTGCGATTGGGGGCATTACCCGCCAGAATTGCACATCTATCATCGAAGCGGGAGCAGACTCAATCGCGGTAATATCCGATCTGGTGCGGGATCCACGCAAATCAGCAGGGGATTTTTTGCGGATTCTGGGGTAAAGTCTACTGGACGTCGGCTATTTGTCAGCGTAAGAGTTCGCAAGAACTGACCACTAGCCACTAACTACTTCTTACGTTTTTGGAGAATTGCCTGAGCGTACAGACCAAACCGGCTATCGCCACGTCCACAGCTTCCGCAACTGATCGCGAATTCGTCAAGGGTCTCGGCCTAACTAGCTCAACCATGCTGGTGATGGGCTCGATGATCGGGTCGGGCATTTTTCTCGTCTCCGCAGAAATCTCCCGCGAAGTTGGTTCGCCTGCATTGTTGATCGGCGCGTGGCTGATTACA
The DNA here is from genome assembly GCA_003224835.1 of Acidobacteriota bacterium. Taxonomy (GTDB): domain Bacteria; phylum Acidobacteriota; class Terriglobia; order Terriglobales; family Acidobacteriaceae; genus Gp1-AA145. The sequence continues at coordinate 11,710 of QHZX01000137.1, forward strand.
GGATTCCTCACCATCACTGCCGCATTGAGCTATGGCGAACTCGCCGCTATGATGCCGCATGCCGGCGGGCAATACGTTTATCTTCGCGAAGCTCTTGGGCCTCTGTGGGGCTTTCTCTACGGCTGGACGCTGTTTCTTGTTATTCAGACCGGCACCATCGCGGCTGTCGGCGTCGCCTTCGGAAAGTTTCTCGGAGTATTTTTTCCTTCCATTTCTTCCAGCCACTGGATCTTGCATTTATGGAAGGTTCCAGCGATTCACCTCGGATCAATGACGCTGGGCAATATGGATGTCGGCATCAGTACTCAGAACCTGATGGCCATCCTCATGGTCATCGCGCTCTCGATCATCAACATTTTTGGCGTTAAGACTGGTGCGTTTATCCAGAATGTATTTACCTTTGCGAAGGTCGCGGGACTGTTGGGACTTGTACTTGTGGGCATCTTCATCGGACGCAACGCCGCCGCCCTGGCCGCAAACTTTGGCGCGAACTTCTGGCATGGGGTATGGGCCTCGCATCCTATTCAAGTCGGTGCTGGTGGGCCATTGGTGCTGGTAAGTACGCTTACGATTCTCGCGGTCGCGCAGGTGGGCTCGCTTTTTTCTGCCGACGCCTGGAATAACGTGACGTTCACTGCGGGCGAAGTTATCAATCCCAAGCGCAACCTGCCACTCTCGCTCGTAATTGGTACCGGTGTCGTGATTGCGCTGTACATCGCCTGCAATGTGATCTACCTCAATGTTCTGCCCCTGCACGGCTCGCCCGATGGCGGGACCATCTTGCAGCGCGGAATCCAGTACGCCACTGAAGACCGCGTCGCAACTGCCGCGCTCACTCAAATGTTTGGAGCAATCGGTGGCTATCTCATGGCCGTGGCCATAATGGTTTCCAGCGTCGGCTGCAATAATGGGCTGATTCTTTCAGGCGCCCGCGTCTATTACGCCATGGCGAAAGATGGGTTGTTCTTTCGTCGCGCCGGAAAGCTGCATCCCACATATAAGACTCCTGTGGTTTCCTTGATGGTGCAGATGGTCTGGATATGCATTCTTTGTGTTTCCGGGAGCTATGGGCAGTTGCTGGATTACGTAGTTTTCGCGGTGCTGGTTTTTTATATTCTCACGATTGCAGGGTTGTTCGTGCTGCGCTTCAAACATCCAAATGCCGAACGTCCTTACCGGGCATTCGGATATCCGGTGCTGCCTGCAATTTACATCGTGATGGCAATTTTTATTGACATTGTGTTATTGCTCTACAAGCCGCAATTTACATGGCCAGGTCTGATTATTGTGCTGCTCGGGATTCCGGTTTACTACGCATGGCGTTCGCGACCAGGCTTGAGCGAAGCGTCCCCTGCTTAAGGAGAACTCTAAACCAATGGCTAATTTGCTGGCCAAGAAGCCGCTGAGTTTGCTCTGCACGGAAGCGGAGGAAACAGGCGAGCACAGCCTAAAACGCACTCTGGGAGTTTTTCAATTGACGTCCCTGGGCGTAGGGGCGGTGATTGGCGCCGGAATATTCGTGATGTCCGGCCTCGGGGCCAGCATGGCGGGTCCGGGCCTCATGCTGTCGTTCGTCCTTTCAGGCACAGGCTGTGCCTTTGCGGCGCTCTGTTATGCGGAATTCGCCGCCATGATTCCGCTCGCGGGCAGCGCCTACACATACGCGTATGCCACGCTGGGAGAGCTTTTCGCCTGGATCATCGGCTGGGACCTCACTCTCGAATACGCCATGGGTGCCAGCACTGTCTCCTCTGGATGGTCAAACCATTTCATCGAGTTACTGGACATTTTCCACCTGAGAATGCCTTTGTGGCTGGCCTACGATCATTGGACGGGACTTCGGATCGCGGAAGGCACGATCGCCCGGCAAATGGCTCAAGCCTCCGATTCGTCGCTAGTGCCGGGTACGCAAGCCTTCCTGGCCAGGGTAGCCGACATAATGGGTGCCCAATCTCCTGAACTGGTCCAGCGTGGTCACCAACTTCTGAATGCTCCTCATCTCTTTGGAATGGAAATCGGGGTCAACATTCCTGCTTTTCTGATCGCGTTAATCATCACCGCGGTTCTCGCAGTCGGGATCAGAGAGAGCGCGCGATTCAATTCCACCATCGTTGTTATCAAGGTTTCGGTTGTGCTGTTTGTGATCGCCCTCGGGTTCAAGTATGTGAACTTTTCCAACTGGGGACACGACTGGCAAAGTTTTGCGCCATACGGCTTTTCGGGGATTGGCGCTGCGGCCGCATATGTCTTTTTCGCCTACATTGGATTTGACGCGGTCTCAACCACTGCTCAAGAAGCCAAGAATCCACAACGCGACCTGCCTGTCGGAATTATTCTTTCGCTGCTGATCTGCACCGCTTTGTATATTCTCGTGGCTGGGGTGCTGACTGGAATGGTGCCATGGCGAGATGTCAATATCGAGGCCCCGATTGCCCGGGCGTTCCTCGATCGCGGCCTCAGCGGAGCTTCTCACATCATCACCTTGGGCGCGCTCGCTGGGCTTACGAGCGTCATGTTAGTGATGTTGCTTGGCCAAACTCGTGTCCTTTACTCAATGGCCAATGATGGTTTATTGCCAAAGAAATTTTTTGCTGATATTCACCCCAAGTGGCGCACTCCATGGAAGAACACCATTCTCGTCGGACTTCTCGCCGCGATCGTGGGAAGCGTTACGCCCATTGATGATATTGGAAGAATGGTTAACATCGGGACTCTTCTGGCTTTCATCATCGTGTGCATTGCGGTGATGGTCTTGCGGCGGACCAATCCAGCTCAACCCCGGCCTTTTCCCGGCTGGGTTGGGTTAACTGGGCGCGCCTGATCATATGGCTGGCGATTGGATTGGTTGTGTATTTCACATACAGTCGGCATCACAGTCGCGTTCAGGCGTTGGAGACCGCTGCGAAGCCTACGCCCACCATGGCGGATTGAGGAAAACTCCACCCGCCTCCAGTCACTGTGGTCAATCTTTTTCTAATCAAGCCGCATGGCCTCGCCGATCCAGCATGTATACTCCTGCGGAACCGCATCCGTTAAATCAACCATTGGCTGTTCAAGAATGGAGTTACCATGGCGAGGCAAAATGAATCGCATCCAGGGAAGAGCATCAGCTGGCGCCTTTTCCAGTTCCTGTTGCTCGCCACAGTAATTCTTGTTCGAACGTCCACTGACGCGCAGGAGCAGTCTCCGCAGGACCCGAATGCGGTCCGGGTTCTGGCCCTCGAAACCCTCTGGAATCAGGCCGAGGTCGATAAGGATACTTCCGCGCTCGATCACCTGCTGGCGGACGACTTTATCTATGTGGATATTGATGGCAGCCTGAAAAATAAGCCTGAGTTTTTAGGAAACGTAAAGAAGCCGCCGGAGCACATTGGCTCTATCGGCACCGAGTCTTCGATCACTCGCGTCTATCCCGAGACCGTGATCGTAAGCGGTACCTATCACGAGAAAGGAACGCTCAACGGCAAAGGCTACTACCGTCGCGGCAGATTTACTGATACTTGGGTCAGAAAAGGCACCAGCTGGATGTGCGTCGCCAGTCAGTCGACTCTCATTCAGCGCTAGGTCGAGGCAGGCCAGTAGATGGTCCAGGTTTTCTCCCGCGCCAGTTTCTCGAGATCAGGATTCGGATTCACGGCAACTGGGTATTTGGCCAATGTCAGCATGTCCGCATCCCAACGCGAATTGCCGAACGCAGCATCTGGCACCTGGCCAATAACTTCAAGTATGGCTTTAGGCTTTCCGGGACCTGAGGGAACCCGGATGAGTTTGTTGGAAATAATGCCGTCATGTACCTCTACCGAGGCCGCGAGAATCTTTTCTGGCGCGATTCCTACGTGAGTCATGGCTTCTCGGATCACCCACTGATTCGTAGAAGAGACGGCCCACACGTCGCATCTCGTCGTCTGCAGCCGTTCGATCAACTCGCGCATTTCGGCGAATATACGCCCGGCAAAATTTTCCTCGAAAAACTGCCGCGCCACCTTGAGCACATCGGATTCTCTCAGCCCCTGATGCAGAGTGACCATGTCTCCGCACATGTCCTCCTCGCTGACTTTCCCTGCGCGGTAATCGACATATCGCCCTCGGGCCCAGCGTACCACTTCGTCTGAGACCACGCCCCGCTTCAATTCCCAGTCAAAAAAACTCTCACCCGCATCGCCGGACCATAGTGTCCCGTCGCAATCAAAAACTGCGAGCCGCGGATTGACACCAAGAACTGCGTCGATGAGTGAAGAAGCGTCCGCCTTCGAAGTCTTTGTCATTGTGACTCTCTGCCGCATTTGTCTCCAGCCGCGAAAGGACGAAATTCAAATCGCGCGCAATGTAAGGTGAGCACAAGCATGCATTGGATTCCCAGAGGGATGGCACTCATCAGGTTTGAATATCTGGCCCTAGCTTCGCGTAATCCTCTGGCGTATTGATATTCATTGTGACCCGCGAGTCCTCTACGGGCACGTACATAATTCGTTGTTGATTCGCGTGCTCAATATCTCGAGCATTCCCTGTGGCCACTGATCTAAGAAACATTTCGATCATTTCTCTGCCCACCAAGATTGGATGTCCGTGCTTGCCTTCAAATTCTGGAACCACTGCCCATGTGTTGCGGCCTCGTTTCTCAAACGCATCGATCAACTTTTCCAGGGTTGTCGGTCTCGGCGGAAGCCGGTCCACCAGCGTAATCATGGCGGCATCCCGGCCGCGATTCATCACATCGTGCAAACCTGTCTGAAGCGAACTGAACTGTCCTCTTTCCGGCGCCACATTTTGCGCCAGAAACGCTCCGCTGGCGTATACAACGGGAGCAAGCACGGGCTCGTTTTTGCCGGCTACCACAACCACCATGTCGCAATATCGACTCAGCGCTTCAATGGCCGTAGATAATAGGGTTCCAGACGGAAGAGACTTAAGCGAGTTCACAGAAGCTTGTGGCGGCCACGGCAGCAAAGCTTTGTCGCGTCCCATGCGACTGGAATCGCCTGCGGCCAGAATGACCCCGCTGATGCCCATGGCTATTGGGGCGCTTCGCCGTTGAGCAGCGCCACGAGGTCCTTTGTGAGACAGCGCACCCCGATATAGAAATGGCCGAATTGCGCATAAACCGCGCTGACCTGATCAAAGCGCATTTCATAAATCAGCTTCTTAAAGACCAGGGGGTCGTCGGCGAACAAATCAACACCCCATTCCCAGTCGTCGAATCCAATCGATCCGGTTATGATCTGCTTCACCTCGCCTGCATAGCGCCGGCCCACTAAGCCGTGTTCGTTCATCTGGCGGGCCCGTTCTTCCATTGGCAGCGTGTACCAATTCTTCTCTTCGCCACGCCGTCGGTCCATGGGGTAGAAGCTGATGTACCTCGCGTTTGGAACCTCGGGAAACAGCCGAGGCCGCATCGCCTCGCGCTGCCGGTCCAAAATCTCCTTGACTGCCCGCTTCCATTCTTCCGAATGCGGCTCGATTCCTTGCTCAATTAATTCGTGGTAGGTCTTCAGGCTGGATTCATAAAGCCCAAGCTCAATCATCGACAGATAAGAAGTTGTGGGTTCCAGGTAATCATTCAGCCTCAACTGCGCCAACTGCATTTCAGCCCGGTTCAGTTCGTCAAACGAGCTGCGGAAGTGCACCATCATCAAGTCGCCCTTATGGCCGATGAGCGAATAAACCGCCGACTGCCCGGACTTGGCTTGCTCCCACTGGCCGAGCAGGCGACCCGCTTCCGACGCAATTTCTGTCCTTTGCGCAGCACTAAGTTGCCGCCACGCAGACCAGCGGAACCGCATCATCTGATGCAGCACACTATAGCCTTCAATCGTCAACGGTACCGCGGGAATTTTGCCTGCGGCAGCCTTGTGCCGAATTGTGCGTGACGCAGTCATAGCAGCTTTATTAGCAAGTAAAAAACATATCACGTAATTGCAGAGAACCGCTGCCCAGCGGATGTGCCTCTGGCGAGTCAATCGTCATTCATTCCTTTGTATTCGATACGTTCGCATGCCATTCTTAGGATGAATGTGCCTCGTAGTACGTGAAATATTGACCTTTTATCATTGACAAGATTTCCACTCTCGGCACATTCTCACAATATGACCACGATTGCGCTCACCGAATTGCTTGGTGCCCCGGTGACAGATTCTTCCGGGACCTTCGGTGGACGTGTGCGGGAGGTGGCTCTTACCCCTGGCGACGACCTGGCGAATGTCTCAACTTTGATCGTACGAACCAAAAAAGGCGACCGGTTGCTGCCATTTTCGGCGGTTTCCTCGATTAATGGCGGAATCCGCGCTACCTCCGCCGCGTCCAATTGGGGCGTCGTTGAAGGAGAAGGCCTATTCCTGCTCGAACGTGACCTTCTCGATCAACAGATCATCGACGTGCACGGCCGCAAGGTCGTCCGGGTGAATGACGTCGACCTTTTTCCTGAGACCACCAATGGTCATGTCCAACTGAAGGTGGCGTCTGTCGACGTGGGCGCTCGCGGTGCGATCCGGCGCCTGCTCAAGGGCATAGTTCCGATGGTCGCGTTGAACCCGTTGCTGCAGAAAATTCCACCGCGCCTGATCCCTTGGGATTTTGTGGATCTGATCGAAACCGACCCCGCCCGACGGGTAAAACTGAAGATTTCTCACGAGCGTCTGGCAAAGCTCCATCCTGCGGACATCGCGGACATCGTAGAAGAACTCACACCCGGTGAGCGTGAAGCAGTTTTCGAGACCTTGGACGAAGAGGTGGCTGCAGGTGCGCTCGAAGAAGTTCAGCCGAAGGTCAAACGGTCGATCGTCGAGTCTCTGGATTCCGAACGTGCCGCCGAAATCGTTGAAGAGATGAATCCGGATGCAGCCGCCGACCTCCTCGCTACTCTACCTGAGGAGCGCAGCTCCCAAATCCTGCGCGACATGGCTCCCGAGGAGCGCGATGAAGTCGCC
>QHZX01000136.1 GCA_003224835.1 Acidobacteriota bacterium
CGCTGTATGAAAATTGGTGTTGTTGAGCGGATCGACGTCCGCACGCAAGCTTTCGCCAAGCGCACGGGCCAACCCCTTCTTGTCATGAATCGCGGCAATCACTGCTAAATGTGATTTCAGCGGCGACAAACCTTTGGCCTCGATTCCGGACTCGTCCATGTAGGCGTTGTAAAGATCGGCGATCTTGCGCGTCCCTGTGCCGGTCGCGGCATTTGATTTCGCGATTTCTTCAATCAGCCCCGCTGTTCGCTTGTTGCTGATGTCTGCGAGCGTGGAAAATACGCTGACACTTGCACGATCAGGCGGAATTTCAGTGCGCTTCATCCACTCGCCAGTGCAGTATTCATAAAA
>QHZX01000249.1 GCA_003224835.1 Acidobacteriota bacterium
GATTGCGGCGAAGACCACAACCACCGACACATATGAAACCGGATCGCCCGGACTGACCTCAAACAGCAAATGCGAAACTAGCCGCGACATGACCACGGCTGCGACGAGTCCAATTGCCGCTCCCATTAAGAAAAGGCCGCCGCCGGTTGTCAGCACCATCCGGAGCACGTCTTGAGCCGTAGCACCGAGCGCGATACGTACACCAATCTCCTGCGTTCGCTGCGTCACGGCAAAAGACAGCACTGCGTAAATGCCGAGAGCTGCCAGCAACAGACCGATAGCGGCGAATCCGCCGAGCAGCGAGGTGTTCAGGCGCGGTTGCGCAATACTCGAATCGACCAGATCGTCCAGTGTCGTAACATTTGCGATCGGCTGGTCCTTGTCTACTGCCCATATTTGACGTACCTCGTTGGCCACGTTGAGAGGGTTCCCAGAAGTGCGCACCGCCAACGAATCGGGCCAGAAGAAATCGGCCTGTTCAAACGGGAAATATGCTTCTGGCCGCACAGGGACATCCATGCCACCCTGGCGCATGTCGGCAACTACACCAACCACGGTCCACCACGGTGAATCTGAGTTGAGTGGCCCACGCTTGAATCGGCGTCCGACCGGATCCATTCCCGGCCAGTAGGTGCGCGCCATGATTTCATTAACCACTACGGTTTTCGTAGCCTGCGCACCATCGCCGTGATCAAGCAAGCGGCCCGCGAGAAGATTCATGCCTACGGCGCGGAAATAGTCAGGCGTGACTACGCGAACGTTGGCAATCAGCATGTGCTTTGGGTCAACCGGCCGGTTCTCTACGGTCACAAGGCTGCCACCGCCCGAATCGGCCAGAGGGAGATAAGTCGCGTAGCCGGCTGCGGACACACTTGGCAGCGTTTCGACACGCTGCACAACTTCACGATAGAACTGAGAGCGTCGTGCGAGCTCGTCGTACTTAGGACGAGGAAGCGTGGTCTGAAGGGTTAACACATGATCTGCGCGAAAACCGGGATCCTGATGATGAAGTTTCTGAAAGCTGCGCAGCATAAGGGCGGCGCCCGTCAGCAGAACCATCGTCAGCGCGACCTCCGTAACCACCAGAACGCGCCGCAGTCTATGGCCGCCAGGTCCAATGCCTGACCGTCCATCGCCTTGTTTGAGCGGCACTATCACAGGCGTCTTTGACGCGCGTAGCGCCGGAGCGATCCCAAACAGCACACCCGTTCCAATCGAGACAAAGGAAGTGAACGCGAGCAGCCGTCCATCAACATGAGGCGTCGCAGTGATTCCGTTCGGGACCAGCAATGCGAGAAATCGCGTCCCCCAGAACGCGAGCCCCATCCCAATGACGCCGGCCATGCAGGAAAGCAGCAGTGTCTCCGTTAGAGTCTGTTTCACCAAACGCCACTGCGTTGCGCCTAGAGCAAGTCGAACCGCGATTTCTCGCGTGCGTGCGCTCGCGCGGGCCAACAGCAGGTTCGCCAAGTTAGCGCATGCAATAAGCAGGAGGAACGCAACTGCGCCGAGCAAGATTAGGACGACCGGGCGCACATTGCCGGAAATCTGCTCGCGCAGAGGTACCAGCACGGCATTTGCGTCCCAAATGTTGGCGGCTGAAAGCTGTTTGCCGAGTACGACCATTTCGCTTGCGGCACGCGGGATGCTGATTCCGGGCTTCAGACGACCGACCATGGTCAGGAAATGGTCATTCTTTCGGTGATCGATGTAATCGGACGTCCACTGCGAAGGCCGCCAGACGTCAACCTCAGGATCGAGGAAACGGAAACTCGCGGGCATGACTCCGATCACTGTGTATTTGGCATCGCTGAGAAGTAATTCCTGTCCGACGAGGTGAGGATCCGCCCCGAAACTGCGCACCCATAGCCCATAGCTCAGCACGACTGTGAGTGGCGCGCCCGGACGGCCATCATCGCTGGTGAATGTGCGTCCCCGCCCAGCATCAACTCCGAGCACAGAGAAGAAATTTGGAGTGACGCTGTCGGTGTGCAAGTATTCCGGAGCGCCGTGGCCGATCAAGTTGAGCGAATCGTGCGTGAGCGCAGCCATATCCTCAAACACATGGTTGCGCTCTTTCCATTGCGTGAACGCGAAAGGGCTGCCGTTATTGCGCGGGAACCCGTAGGCGGTGTCGTCCTCCCAAATCATTACCAGGCGTGACGGATCGCGATACGAAAATGGTCGAAGCAGTACCGCGTCTGCAATGCTGAAGACTGCGGTGGTTGCGCCAATACCTAGTGCCAGCGCAGCACCCGCGAACAATGTGAATCCCGGGCTCTTGCGTAACTGCCGCAGCGCGTAGCGAAGATCTTGCAGTAATCCATTCATAATTCTTCTCACTCGTACCGCAGCGCCACCATGGGATCGACCTTCGCCGCACGGCGGGCAGGTATGTAGCAGGCCAGAAAGGCGGATGAAGCGAGAACAAGTGCTGCACCGATGAAGGAGGTAAGGTCATTCGCCCCGATTCCGAACAGCATGCTGGATAGAAATCGAGTCAATACAAAAGCAGCACCGAGTCCTATCGCAATTCCTGGAATTAGGAGTATTGTCCCGGCGCGTAGCACGAGCTGGAGTATCTGGATCTTTTCCGCTCCGAGGGCCATACGGACTCCGATCTCGTAAGTACGTTGACTTACATGAAAAGAAATCACTCCGTATATGCCGACAACCGCCAGCAACATGGCGATCAAGCCAAAACCGGTAAGCAATGTCATGTCGGCCCGCTCCTCTGCGATCGAATCACCCAGGCGCCGCTCCATTGTTTCCACATCGAAAATCGGCTGTTCGCGGTCGAGCGTAGCAACCACGTCTCGGACTGCTGAAATCAAGGTAATTGGACTAACCACACAACGAAGTACGACTGCCATTTGCGCGCTGGGATTTTGAAACGCATCTCCTGAAGGGCCCTGCTCAAAAGACGTGAACACCTGGGGCGATGCCGGGCTCCGTAATCCCAGATGGCGGATATCGCGGACAATCCCAACAATGGTGAACCATGACTTGCTCGCGCCCAGCTGGACGCGCTTGCCGATAGGATTCTCACTCGGAAAGAACTGCTTGCTGAAGGCCTGATTCACAATGACTACACCCATAGTTCTGGGCGAGTCTGTCCCGTTGAAATAGCGCCCACGAAGAAGCGGAATTTCCATGGTGCGAAAGTAGTCTGTTGTTACGCTGGCTATCGGGCTGCTGGGCCGCATGCCTTTAGGCGGAACCGGCTCGCCCTCGACCTGAACTCCCCCCGACGCGTTGTACGAAGTTAGCGGCAAGTTACTCACAGCACCTGCCTCGGCCACTCCCGGTATGGCCCTCAACCGGTCGAACAAGGTTTCAAAAAAGATCCGCTGTCCTTGCGCGCTGGCATATTTAGCCTCGGGCAACGAGATCTGGAAGGTCAGAACGTTGTGAGGATTGAAGCCGGGGTCAACTTGTATTAATTCTCTGAAGCTACGAACCAGAAGCGCAGATCCAACCAGCAGTATTGCCGACAGACCAATCTCAGCAACTACCAGAAAACTGCGAGCCCGACGAATAGCATTAGGTTCCGTCAGTGTGCGCGAACTGTCCTTCAGGACCTCATAAACATTTGCGTGCCGTTGAAGACCTGCAGGCAGGAGTCCGGACAACAGCCCACTAAGAGTTGCTGCCGCAACCGCGAATGACAGGACTGATTTGTCGATCGCGATGTGGGCAAAGTTAGGAAGAGCGTGGACATGCAGCCTGGTAATGCCAGCCACAGACCAGAGGACAATCAGAGTGCCAGCAAGACCTCCGATGAGTGACTGCAGCACACTTTCCACGAGTAGCTGTCGCGCAAGTCTTTTGGGCGAAGCTCCGAGGGCATTTCTCACGCCAAATTCTTTCCTGCGAGCACTGGCCCTGGTTAGCTGCAAGTTAGCAGTATTTGCACATGCGATGAAAAGCAGGAGAGTCACCGCCGCGAAGAGAACAACCAGAGCCTGGTGAACATCGCCCGCGAGATGCGTTTGCAATGGGGTTAGCCGCATCTGGAATCCGGACACCATGTTCTTGAAACCTGTCGGATACGACGAAGCTACGAACTGGTGCTGGATAGTCGAGAGCTCGTTGTTCGCTTGCACGACTGAAACGCCGTGTCGCAAGCGGCCGACAACGTTCACAATCTGGATCGCACGGCTACTCATATCCAGGTGCTCTGGAAGAGAAAGGGGTACCAGAACATCGGGATCACCAGTATTGGATGGGAAGACGAATGACGCAGGCATGATGCCGGCAATTTCGCGTGGAGTGCCGTCGACCAAGACTCTGGTTCCGACTACGGAGCGGTCACCGCCAAAGCGCCTTTGCCAAAACGGATATGAGAGGATGACCGTCGCCGTTGCCCCAGGAATGTTTTCTTCAGGGCGAAACGCTCGTCCGGCGATCGGCTGTACTCCCAACATAGGGAGAAAAGATGCGGTGACGCCCGCGAAGTGGATTCGCTCCGGACGGGGGCCGCCGGTAAAGTCAAACTCTCCCTCGTCGTAGGCCGCTAGTTCCGTAAAACTGTGATTCTGGTTGCGCCATTGGACAAAATCGGGCGTTCCCACAACGCTGTCCTTCAATCTCGGTAAGTAGTCTGTGATCCAAACCAGGCGCGACGCGTGATCATACGGAAGCGGCCGTAGCAGAACTGCATTGAGTAAAGTAAAAATCGCAGTGTTCGCGCCAATTCCCAATGCGAGAGTGACAATAGCAGTGGCGGTGAGCCCTGGCGTCTTGCGCAACTGCCGTACCGCGTAGCGAAAGTCGTGTAGTAATCCGTTCATAAAATTCTCACTCGTAACGCAGCGCCACCATGGGATCGACTCTCGCCGCCCGGCGTGCGGGAATGTAAGTTGCCACTGCGGCAATCACAAGAATTGCGCCTGGCATGACGAAATAAAGCTCGGGCGCATGAATAAGGAGTCCGGTAAAGATGCTGTCGAAAATTCTCGGCAGCGGCAGCGCCAGCGCGAACCCGATGCAAACACCTATGGCGCTCAGTTTCACTCCTTCACGCAGAATCATGCCGAGCACGTCTCCGCGTCTGGCCCCAACGGCAAGGCGTATCCCAATTTCGTGGGTGCGCCGGGTTATCGTGTAGGCGATGAGTCCGTAAATGCCGACGGAGGCGAGCGCTAGCGCAAGAAGTGCGAAGAGGCCCATGATACGCATGAAAAAGGTATCCCCGTACTTCTGGCGGTCAATGACCGCCGGCATACTCATTACGTTCGAGATCGGGAGTTCGGGATCAACTTGCGCGACAGCATGGCGCAGAGCTGAAGCCAAGCCGTCAGGGTCGGAACGCGCGCGAAGCATTAAAGAGAAGGAATTGACAGGCCGTTGCAGAAAAGATTCATATACGGCGGGATCGTCACGGGTATCTTCAGAAAAGGTCTTTACATTCGCCGTAACGCCAATGATCTGACTCCACTCGGGCACAGCGCCGCCGGGATTCAACAAAATCTGTTTTCCAAGCGGCTCGCGATCGGGCAAGTAACGGCGGACGAACTCCTGGTTAATAACCACCACACGCGGAGCGCTAGAGCTGTCCATCTCCGTGAACGAGCGTCCACGCACTACAGGAATTCCAGCCGCGCGAAAATAATCAGTGGTTACAACCACATCACGCACGCTCAGACTTTTGTTTGTAGACAACTCAGGCCGGTCTTTTATCTGCAGAGGTACGCTGCCTGGGCCGCTTGCCGGCAGGTCGGAAGTAGCCGCAGCCGCGTCCACTCCGGGCAGCTGTTCGACCCGGGAAAATAAATCGTGAACGAATTGACGCTGCGATACTGCGTCTTTATATCGCGCTGCGTCCAGAGATACGCTAGCCGTGAGAAGGTCCCGCGGCTGAAATCCCAGATTTTGATGTTCGATTGAAAAAATCCCGCGGATCAGCAAACCAGCGCCAACCAGAAGAAACAATGACAGTGCGATCTCGCCGGTCACAAACACTCGACGTAAACGGCTGTGGGAACGACCCGCAGACATCGCGCGGCCTTCATCTTTAAGGGTGCTGTTGATATCGGTTGCCGACGCACGGAGAGCCGGCGCCAGGCTGCACAACACCGCAGAAAAAAGCGAAATACAAAGCGCAAACAGTAGGACGCTCGTATCCAGACGAACCGGTACGGCGGCGATCGCTTCGTTGAAGGTCAACTGCGATCGGGTTAGGTAAATACCCCAATAGGCAAGGACCACGCCTGCGCCGCCACCGAGAAGAGCAATCACTACGCCTTCGCTAAGCACCTGCCGGATGATGTGCCCACGCCTCGCGCCAAGTGACATGCGAATCGACAACTCTTTCTGCTGACCAGACGCACGTGCCAAGAGCAGGCCAGCGACGTTTGTGCAGGCGATAATCAGAACTACGCCGACCGTCACCATCAAGACCATCAGCCCGGAGCGGATACCGAAGTCGTAGATCAGAAAGTCCGGCAAGGTGCGGACCGCAACTCCCCATCCTTTTTCGGCCTCCGGAAAATCATGTTCAGCGCGGAGAGCAAGCGTGGAGAATTCCGACCTCGCTTGATCGAGTGTCACGCCCGGTTTCAATCGAGCGAATAAGCGCAGTGACCGATCTTTGCGCGCCGTAGCCGACTGATCCGTCGTGTTCAGCACCAGAGGAGTCCAGAGCTGCGGTGTCATTCCCAGCAGACGAAAACTTTCCGGCATAACGCCGATAACAACGTAATTCTCGCGGCTCAATCGCAGCGTCTTTCCGAGGATGGCAGAATCTGAACCGAAGCGTCGCTGCCACAGGTCGTAGCTGAGAATGACTTCGTGATCGCGTCCTGGCTGGTCCTCTCCGCCGGCAAAAGAACGGCCGAGTTGAGGAACCGCGCCCAGCACGCTGAAGTAATTAGGCGACACCTCGTCGGCGTGGAGGGCCTCAGGATGACCTTCATCTGCCAGACTCATGCTCCTATCTTGGTTGTTGGCTGCGACGTCGGAGAAGACGTGATTAGCTTGCCGCCACGCCAGATAATTTGGCGCAGAAACCGAAAGCGCATCCGCATGGAACACTGAATCCGGACTCACTGAAGAGATGACCACGACGCGCTCCGGATCACTTGCTGAGGGGCGCCGAAGCAGAAATCCACTCACCAGACTGAACATGGTCGCGTTCACGGCGATCCCCAATGCCAATGTGATTACCGCGGTCGTTGTGAATCCTGGGCTCTTGCGCAATTGCCGCAAAGCATAGCGAAGATCTTGAAGTAAACCATGCATAATTCTCCTTACTCGTATCTCAGCGCCACAATTGGATCGACCTTGGTTGCGCGGCGGGCAGGGATGTAACAGGCCAGCAGCGCGGTCACAAACAGGAGCAATACGACGGCAATCAACGTCAAGGGATCGGTGGCCGTGACTCCGAAAAGCAGCGATCGTATTCCGCGCGTTAGCGCCAGCGAACCTGCTGTCCCGATGGCGATGCCAATCAGAATGGTGCGCATACCCTGGCCCAATATCATGCCTAGAACGTCGCGTGGGCGCGCCCCCAGGGCCACGCGCACTCCAATCTCGCGAGTACGGCGGCTCACCGAATACGAGATGACACCGAATACGCCAGCCGTCGCGAGCAGAAGCGCGATACCTGCAAAGAAGCCAATCAGAAGCAGGTTGAACCGGCGTGAGCCAAGCGACTCGGAATAAATCTGTGAGAATGTCCGAAAGCGCGGCGGAATCTCCGGATTAAGCTCATGCAGGATTTGGCGTGCTGTCGAGGTGACCTGCTGTGTGTCCGCGTCGCTCAACATCGTCAGGGTCATTGTTGAATGCGAGCGCTGAAACAGATTGACATACACGGTCGGCCGCGGTGGCGCATCGACGCCATATTCATGTACGTCAGCTACGACGCCAACAATGGTCAGCAGGCGAAGGTCGCCATCCATGTTTCCGAATTCAATGGTGTGGCCGATGGGATCCTGGCCGAGCCAGCGCTCGCGCGCGAGGGATGCGCTGATGACTGCAACGTGCGGAGAGTCGGGGCCGTCGCGATCGTCAAAGATTCGTCCGCGAAGCAGCGGAATTCCGAGGGCCTGAAAATATCCGTCAGTGGCGACGCAAAAATCCGCTTCTCCGAGTCGTTCTTTTTGACGGAAGAGAACGTCGAAATCGCGAGACAGCTCTTGCAGATTCGTGGGATTCTTGGGCAGCTCATTCTGCGTGATCTGCAGAAACTGGCCATCGGGAACGCCCCCGGTCATGGGAAGTCCGCTTGTGGCGCCCACTTGGCGTACGCCCGGAATCTGTTTTAATCGCTCAATCAAATTGCGAAAGAAGATTGCCTGGCCTGCTTTTGCCTTCCAATCAGTCCAGTCAGGCCATGGCAGCGATACGTCCATTGTCACAATCTTGTCTACGCGGAATCCGGGATTGACTTCGAGCACCTTCATCAGGCTGCGCCCGAGTAGTCCCGCTCCGACCACGAGAACCAGCGTGATGGCGATCTGCGCCGCCGCAATACTTCGTCCAATCTTTTGGCTGGATTGAGAGCTGGCCTGCTCGCGACCGCCTTCCGCCAATGCTCCGCGCACGTCACCAGACGTAGCGCGCATTGCGGTAAATACTCCAATTCCGACTGCAATGCCGCAGCAAAGTAGGAAAGCGAAGGCGAGGACGGGAATATTGATCGAGACTTCCTCGAGGCGTGGCAGGTCCTGTGGCGCAAGGGCGAGTAAACCGGTCACGCCGAAATAGGCCCCGACTAAACCAAAGCCGCCGCCGAGAAGCGAGAGCACGAACGCTTCGGTCACGAATTGCCGAACCAGGCGACCGCGCGGCGCTCCCAACGCGCTGCGAACGGCGAGCTCGCGCTCCCGGACGGAAGCTTGAGCGAGTCGCAGGTTGGCAACATTCGCGCAGGCGACGAGAAGAAGAAATCCGACAGCTCCGAGCAGAATAAGCAGCACCGGCCTGGTCTCGCCTGTGATCGAGTCTTTCAGTGGGACGACGGTGGCATCCTTCAGCAGATAATCGCCCTTTTCGCTGGAAGCGTCGTGAATGCGGCGCCCCATCGCGCTGATTTCAGCATTTGCCTGCTCGACGGTCACGCCCTGTCGGAGGCGCGCCACGGCGTCGTAGTTATGCGATGATCTGGTGGGATTTTCTCCTTTGATGTCGGCCGGTACCCAGATTGTGGCTTCAGTCGGAAAATGAAATCCCTCCGGAAGCACTCCGACAACCGAGAAGATGGCATCGTCGATCTTCAGGTGCAGCTTCGAAAGGTCTAAAGATGATCCGAGATACTGCTTCCAATATCCGTAGCTGACGAGGGCGACCGGAGCCGCACCTTTATTATTGTCGGCAGCGGCCAGATCGCGGCCGATGATCGGCTGAACGCGGAACACTTCGAGGAACTGGGGAGTGACGTGCGCGACCGTCGAGCGCGTCGGCTGGGAGCCGCCCGAAGCTGCGGCGACATAAGAACCATACTTTGCAATCGCCTGGAAGCTGTGACTTTGGTCGCGAAAATCGTCAAAGTTCGGATCGGCAAGCCGGTTGTGTCTACCATTGGGCTCGATTTCGTAGATAGCCGCAATCCTGTTTGGATCGGCGTACGGCAATGGCCGCAGCAACACGCCGTACACCACGGAAAAGATCGCCGTGGTAGCGCCGATACCGAGCGCAAGCGTAAGAATCGCAACTGCCGTGAACCCTGGGTTCTTTCGCAATTGCCTAAGTGCATAACGGATATCTTGAAATAGTCCGTTCATCGCGTTCCTCACTCGTAGCGCAACGCATCGACCGGATCGACGCGAACCGCCCGCTGTGCAGGGACCCAAACTGCAAGTAATGCAACCGCGATCAGGAGAGCCGGGACGACTGTGAACGAAACCGGATCCCACGTTTTGGTGTGAAAAAGCAGGCTCGCCAGAAGTCGAACCAGACCAAAAGCGGCAATCAAGCCGATGGCGACTCCGATCACCGCGAGTCGCACACCCTGAATCACAACCATGCTTCTCACTGTGTTCTTTTCCGCGCCGAGTGCCATACGGATGCCGATCTCTTGGGTGCGCTGCTGGACCGAGTAGGCCATCAGTCCGTAAAGTCCAATTGCGGCGAGCAGGAGCGCTGATCCCGCGAAGATCGTCAGCAGCAGCATGTCGAAATTAGCGCGGGCAGTGGAGCGCACGACGACTTCATCCATGGCGCGAATATCGGAGACAGGCAGCCCTCCACTCGCTTCGCGCAGCGCGTTCGCGATTGCGGAGCGCAGGGATTCGGGCGATACGCGAGTCCGTACCACCCACGCGACGGGCGCAATGCGGGCGTTAAGAGCAGTGACGCCATCTGTAACCTGGGCGGTGGGGATGTACATCATCGGCCCGGGATCCTGTCCGAGGCTCGCCTGATGCACGTCGCCAACTATTCCGACGATCTGTCGCGGTGACTCTTCAAACTCAGGACCCACACCGTGACCAATCAAGATGTGATCGTTCAGAGGATCGCCCTTCGGCCAGAACCGGCGTGCCATCGACTGATTGATGATCACTACCCCTGTCGAGCCACCGCTGTCCTGGTCGGTGAAGAAGCGCCCGCGCTGAAGTGGAATTTTGAAAACACGAAAGTAGTCAGGTGAAATCGTGAGCCAGCCCGCGCCGCCCTGAGAAGTACTGTCTTCCGCGGGACGACCGATCACGCTGAAGGGAAGTCCAAAGCCACCTTCGAGCGGCACGCAACAGGCAGAGGCCGCGTCCACAACTCCTGGGATGGCATCCAGCCGTTCGACCCCATCACGATTCAATTGCGCGACGCCTGCTGCTTTCTCAAACCGTGGACCCGTCAGCGACATGCGCATGGTGAGCACGTTGCGGGAATCGAATCCGGGATCGACGTTCCGCAGCGCAACGAAGGTCCGAATCAGCAGGCCCGCGCCAATCAATAGCACTAGGGCGAGCGCGGTTTCGCTGATCACCAGCAAAGAGCGACTCTTGTTCTGCCGCAGCGAACCACCGGTGCGTCCGGTGTTTTCTTTGAGCGCGGAGACAACATCTGTACGTGAAATGCTGAAGGCCGGGATGAGACCGAATAGAACTCCGGTCAAGACTGATACCGCGAGCGTGAAAAGAAGCACTCGCCAATCCAGAGTCACCGCGGCGCCGTTCTCCCCAATGCGCGGGATGTCTCCTGGGTTCAGCGAAAGCAGGATTCGCACACCAACTGTTCCAAGGAGAATGCCGAATACTCCGCCAGTCAGCGAGAGAAGAATACTTTCAGTGAGTAGCTGGCGAATAATTCGGCCTCTGCCTGCGCCTAGCGCCGCACGCACTGCGATCTCGCGCTTTCGCGCCGTAGCGCGGATAAGCAAGAGATTCGCGACATTCGCGCAAGCGATCAGCAAAACAAAACCGACAGCAATCACCAACACCCACAACGATGAGCGCACATCGCCGATAATTGCGTCCCGCAACGGCTGCACCGCGAAGCCATCGTGTGCGTCAAGCACTCCCGGATATTTCCGCCGGAACTCATCCGCGGAAAGCTTGAGCTGAGCGTTCGCCTGTTGCAGCGTGACTCCTGACTTGAGTCGAGCTGCGGCAAGAAAGTAGTGCGCCTGGTCGCTGCTGTTTGGGTCAAATTGAAACGGAAGCCATAGATCGGTGAGCGGGTCCGTCACAAAATTGCGGTCTACGACGCCGATCACAACATACGGCTCTCCGCCTATAGGTATGGTTTTGCCGACGATGTGCTCGTCACCGGCGTACCGCCGTTGCCAAAGTCCATAGCTAAGCACGGCGACATGACCACCATGAGGCCGGTCTTCTTCCGCGCTGAAGGTACGGCCCTTCACGGTTTGCGCGCCGAACAAGCGAAAATAGTCGGCCGTGACGTGAATGCCTTTCACCTGTTCGGGGTACATTCCGCCGGTCAGGTTTAGCCCAGGGCCGCCGAAATCATAGGCTGCAATGTCCTCGAAAACGCCGGTCTGCTCTCGCCACGTATTGAACTTCGTTACCGAGGCTCCCGCCCCCGAACCCTGAGGCGAGGTCAGCAAGAACTGAACGATGCGATCCGGATCAGGATAAGTGAGTGGCTTCAGCAGCACCGTGTTTACAACCGAGAAGATTGCCGTGTTCGCCCCGATGCCAACAGCTAGAGTGATCACCGCCACCACAGTGAAACCCGGCTTCTTGCCCAACTGCCGCAGTGCGTAACGAATGTCTTGTAGGAATCCGGCCATCTGCAAAACTCCTCACTCGTACCGCAGCGCCACCATTGGATTGACCTTGGCGGCGCGATAAGCGGGAACGATACTGGCAAACAGCGCCACGATTGCCAGTAGTGCCGCGACTGCCAGAAATGTGATCGGGTCTGTTGGCCTGACTCCATACACCAGGGTAGATAACACTCGAGCTAGCGCCAGGGCGCCGATCGTTCCAAGGGTCACTCCGAGCAGCGTCGGCTTCATGCCCTCAAACACGATCATGCGCAGCACATCCGATAATCGGGCGCCAAGCGCAAGTCGAATCCCAATTTCCTGAACCCGACGCCGCACGCTGTAAGAAAGGACGCTATAAATTCCAATGGCGGCTAAAGTGACCGCGAGAATGGCGAATGCGCCCAGCAGCAGAAGATTGAATCGCGGTTGCGACAGAGAACTCGTCACCAACTCATCCATGGTCAAGACATCCCGCACTGGAATGTCACGATCGAGCTCGTGCACCACATTTGTTACCGCGGAGGCTATGTTCGCGGGATTCGAAACTGAACGCACCACCAATGTCATCCCAAACGAATTCCATGGCTCGCCGGTGACTGCGGCCAGTTGGCCGAGCGGCATGTAAATCGCTGCGGGCGGGCGTGTCTGATCGAGTCCGTCTAACTTCACGTCACCAACAACCCCGACAATTTCGCGGACCACGCCAGAAAAAAAGGTAAGAGTAATGTGTTTGCCAATCGGATCTTGGTTTGGCCAAAACTGCCGCGCAAGCGAAGAGCTGATCAGGATCGTCGGTGGTCGTCCCGCGACATCTGCGGCGCCAAAGTCGCGGCCTCGTAAAACCGGAATGCGAAGGGCGCTCATGTATCCGGCACTGACAAGGCGCACGTCGACTTCTGGCTGTTCTGACATCGGCACCACTGGGCGACCCTCGACGGCAATGGGCTGGTGCGAGCCGGTTCCGTTCAGCGGGACATCATCGATTACACCTGCCGATACCACACCGGGGAGAGTACGCACGCGGTCCAGTACGCGCTCGAAAAAACTGATCTGCTGCAACGGCTCGGCGAACTTCCCTCGCGAAACTGCAGCCGTCAGGGTTAAGACTCCATGAGATTCGAAACCTGGATTTACTTGGCGCAAGAACTGGAAACTCCGGATCATCAATCCGGCGCCGATGAGCAGGACCAAAGATAATGAGACCTCCACGACAACCAGTGTGCTCCGCATCCGATTTCCGCCAGAGTCGGAGTCGGTTCGCCCAAGTCCCTGTTTAAGAGCCTGATTTACGTTTGACCGGCTCAAGTGCAGAGCAGGAAGAATTCCCGCAAGGATGCCGGTGAACAGAGAGATGACGACGGTGAATGTGAGAACTTTTAAATCGATCCTTGCTTGCATCGATTGCGGCAATTTGTCGGCAAGAAAGACCATGATCAAACGAATACCGAAGTGGGCGTAGGTGAGGCCGAGGGCGCCACCGAGTAGGGCCAGAACCACGCTCTCAGAAAGAATCTGCCGCACCACTCGTGCCGAGCTAGCTCCAAGTGCAGTGCGGATAGCAATTTCTTTTTGGCGGCTGAAAGTCTTGGCAAGTGAAAGGTTCGCCACGTTGACACAGGCGATGAGCAAAATGAAGCCGACAGCTCCCAATAACACCAGCAGGGCCGGGCGTACATCGCTCACAAGATCTTCATGTAAAGGCAGTACCACAGCGCCCCAACCTTTATCGTCGGCGGGATACTGTTGCTCAAGCCGACTGGAAATCGTGTTCATCTCCGATTGGGCTTGCTTTATATCAACCCCGGGTTTCAGACGTGCTAATACAGAGTAATGGTGCTCTCCACGGACCGCCTTTTCCTGGTCCGTCCAGGCCATGGGCGTCCACATCTTCGCGTAATCAGGATGTCGGAAACTCGGCGGCATTACCCCGGCGATCAGATAGTTCGCGCCATCGAGTGTGATGTTGTGACCTACAACGTCACGATTTGAACCGAAATGTTCCTGCCAGAAACGATGGCTTAAGACAACCACGTTAGCGTGGCCTTGCTGGTCTTCGTCAGGTAGCAGCACTCGCCCGAGCATCGGCTGCACTCCTAGAGTTGGGAAAAATCCCGCTGATACTGCAGTAGCGTCCACCTGCTCCGGTTTGTCTCCGCCGGTCAATGTGAATCCGTGATACGTATAGATCGCCATTTCCTCGAACACATGGTTCTGACTTTGCCAATCGAGATAGTTGGCTGCGGAAGCTGCGAAGGTTTTCATCCCGGGAAAACTTTTCTGCGGCGGTACATGCCAGATGCGCACTAGTCGGTCGGCATCTTTGAAAGCAAGAGGCCGCAAGAGCACGCCATTCACTACACTGAAAATTGAAGTGTTGGCGCCAATGCCCAGAGCTAAAGTGATTACCGCAACGGCTGCAAAGCCTGGAGCTTTACGCAGTTGCCGCATTGCGTAGCGCAGATCCTGGAGCATGCCGTTCATACGTGTGCGTCCGCCATTAATTTCTGCAGCTCTTCTTCGGCGACAACTTTGCCGTCGAATAAATGCACTTCGCGCTCAGCGTGTTTGGCAAAGCGCGGATCGTGGGTAACCATGCAGATGGTGGCGCCTTCGCGGTGCAAGTTTTGCAACAGCTCCATCACGGCTTCTCCGTTACGGGAATCAAGGTTTCCGGTAGGTTCGTCGGCCAGCAGGATCGAAGGGTTTCCGGCGAGCGCACGGGCCACAGCGACGCGCTGCTGCTGACCGCCAGAGAGTTGCGAAGGATAATGACGGACCCGGTGCGCCATACCGACCCGCTCGAGCGACTCCATGACGCGCTTCTTGCGATCGGCCGAGGGCATTCGTTGCCGATACGTCAGCGGGAGCTCGACGTTTTCATATACGGTCAAATCTCCAATAAGATTGAAACTCTGAAAGATGAAACCGATTTCCTGATTTCGAATGCGCGAGCGCGCGCCGAAATCGAGGTTTTCTACCGGCTGGCTATTAAGGAGATACTTGCCGTCGGTCGGAGTGTCCAAAAGGCCGATGATGGCGAGCAGCGTGGACTTTCCGCATCCCGATGGTCCCGACATGGCCACATACTCGCCTTTGCGAATCGACAAGTGAACGCCAGATAGCGCGTGCGTCTCGATCTCGTCGGTGTAGAAAACTTTCGTGAGGTCTTCAATTTGAATAAGCGGCTGTCCGGCTTCGGTCATGGAACCTTCCTTAAATGTGAGTTGCGAGCTTCTAACTACTAGCGTCTCAGCGGTCCCGGTTTTGATTGCTAAGAGCTAGTAGCTAGAAGGTAGTAGCCAGAAGCTGTTCGTTCAATCCAACCGGATTCGGTCAGTGTTATCGTTGCGCGACATGTCAGACAAAATTACGGTGTCGCCTTGGTTCAAGCCCTCGATAATTTGAATTGCGTTTACTGACGCGCGCCCGACTTTCACCGGTACCCGCACCGCGCCTTTACCATCAGGATCAAGCTTGAACAAGCTGATGGTGCTGTTCTCCTGCCCGAATGCTGGACGTCCGACGTAAAGCACGTTGTCTAATTTCTCCAGATCGACGGTTCCATCAACGCTCAGGTCGGGCCGCGCGCCTTTTGGAAGTTCGCCCGTGAGCTTCACATCCACGGTGACGGTTCCGTTCTGTACTGCGGGATCGATGCGCATCACGGTTCCTGAAGCAGTTCCGTTATGCGTGTCAACCACAGCCGGCTGGCCAATCTGAACGTCGCGCGCCTGCGTCTCGGCAATTTTCAGTTCCGCGATCAGGTGGTCCGGCTGCACAACTTTCGCCAGCATGGTTCCCGGCAATACGTGCTGCCCAACCTGCAATGGCATTTCTACCAGCACCCCTTCAATACCGGCTCGAACTTTCAGTGCGTCCAACTGCTTTTGCTTTAGACCGGCAAGCGCACGCACTTGATCCACTTTCGCCTGCTGCTCCGCAAGCTGAGTTTCGATCGCCTTCTGGTTGATATCGAGGCGCTCGCCTTCGATGTTGTTACGAGTTGTGAGCTCGTCGGATTTGCTTTTTGAATTCTTGTACGCCAACCCAGAAATCACGCCAAGATCGTAGAGTGCCTTGTCGGTCTCGGATTGAAGTTTGGCCTGCGTGTAATCAGAGTTAACCGTTGCCGCGCCAGCTTTCTGGTTCATCAGGTCGCTTTGAAGCTTTACTCGCAGGTTTTGATACTCGGCCTCAGCTGCCTTTAACTGCAGGTTGGCATCAACTGCCGCTTGCTCTACTTGCGGGTTGCTCATCTCAACCAGGATGGTGTCAGCCTTTACCTGTGAACCCGGCAACATGCGAATGCGCACTACCGTGGCGTCCGTCTCCGCTGGTATTTGACGGGTGAACTCTTGACTGGGAATCAAGGATCCCAAACCTCTTACCTGACGCAGCATGGGGCCGCGTTTGACGGTATTGGTCCAAACTGTGCTGCGTTCGACTTCAGGGGCCGCCGGCTTCAGGCGCGAGACGCCCACCGTGACAGCCGCCAGCAATAACAATCCAACCACCGCCCACAAGATCTGACGGCGGCGTTTCTGCTGCTTGAACTCGGGCCGGGCAATATCCATCGTCAGCACCTTGTGCAAGCGTCAGGCCAGACAAGCCCGACGTTATGTGGCTGAAAAACTTGGACAGTAGAACATAAAGAGGATTGTTATGGCAGGGCACATTGTCCGCTGGCGGAACTGGGTGTCCGTTGCCGGACAGTGGTGATCTAAGGGTCATCGCCTGTGGGTAACTTTAACTGCTCCTCATTCGCAACTAGTATTTGATTGTTGCGGGAGGGCTGCGCAGTGGCTCCGATTGCCTGATGATCTGAAGCCCAAAGTTTGTTGTCCCTCCAGCAAGGCATTTAGGTGGATGTGCGATGAAGGCAATCAAGATCGTTCTAGGCCTGGCTGTTTTTTATGTGCTGTTCAGCGCGGTGTGGCAAATCAGCGCGTGTGAGCTGGCCAATTACGAATTAAAAGATGACATGCAGGACATGGCGGCGCAGCTCGGCCTGCGTGTCGGGCTTAGCGAGGTACCCAGCGACGACGAGCTCCGCGACGCAGTTGTGAGTAAAGCCGCGAAGTATGGCATATCTCTGGTGCCGACGCAGGTAACGCTCCTCCGTGACGGGTATGGAAAGAATGCCCATATGTATTTCGCGGCTGACTACTCGGTATCTATCAACCTGCCGGGCTACTCTTTTGACATGCATTTCAACCCTTCGGGCGGGAGCAAACCGAGGGGAGCCGCTCTGGCCAGTTTGCAGGAATGATGGTCTAGGTCAGGGCCCGATCGAGATGCACGTACCCGCCGTCCACAAAAAGATGCTGGCCGGTAATGTGCCCTGCTCGAGCGGAGAGGAGAAATACCACCATCGCCGCGATTTCCTCAGGCTGAGTCATTCGTTGCTGCAAGGGAATTTTAGCGAGAATCGTTTTGAGTTTTTCCTCCGGGTTCTCAAACGTATCCAGCCACTGACGGTAAAGCGGAGTCATCACCTCCGCGGGAAGAACCGCATTCACGCGGATGCCGTACCCGAGCAACTCCGCCGCCCATTCGCGAGTGAGGGCCAGAATCGCGCCCTTTGATGACGCATATCCCGAAGTGCCGCCTTGCCCAGTCACGGCAGTTTTCGAGCTTATATTGACGATGCAGCCGCGCGACTTTTTCAGATGAGGCAGCGCAAAGTGCGCCAGGTTGTAATAGTGCAGCAAATTGCGCCCGAGCGACTCGACATACTGCTCGGGGCTTCCATGCTCAAGCCCCACCTTGTCATTGACGCCGGCGTTATTGACCAGTGCATCGAGGCGGCCGTGCTTTTC
>QHZX01000138.1 GCA_003224835.1 Acidobacteriota bacterium
CGAACTCATGGTCGAGATACTGAGCATCTCCCAGCCGCTGGTTATTTTTTTGCTCACTCGATTGAGAAGAGGTGCGCGATCTAAATAAAGGTCCTGCGCCAGACTCACACCAAATGCATGGGTCACATCGAACGAAGACGGGCCTTTCTCCAAACGCGTATCGAACGGATCTTGAGGAAAAGCCTGCGACACCGCTCCGGTTGACCCTGTGCCCAGCACTTGGCTCGTATCATCGATCGATTTGCTCCAGGTGTAACTTGCCTGAATCCCTGGTCCCCCGTGTCCTACATTTCCGGAGAGTGAACTTTGCAGCGCGTGATAACTGGAATGCGCGGTTGCGGTAATAATATTTTCCACCCCAAAGCCGCCCGTGATCTGGCCCGCGCTATTGAACTGCGTGTACGGTGCGAAGCCCGGATCGGCTCCGGGATAGCCATTCGGATAGCTGATACGCGGCAAATGATTCGCTGCCGTCCCCACGTAATTCGCGTCCGCTGTGAGATTTCCCACCTTCCGCTCCAGCCCTGCCGTCCATGTGTAAAGTCTCCCGTTATTGAATGATCGGTCGACCGTGGTCAAAGCCAGCGCGCTGACCACATTGCTCGGCGTCAGCGCGGCCACATCGTTCTCGTATCGATTCACATCCATTACGGTGTTCGGCGGCACCAATTTTGGATTGCTGGAAGCGAAGATGTCTTGCCCGCTGGGCGTATACACCCGCGGCAACTGCGCAGGCGTGATCTGAAAGCCATATGGGATCGGAAAATTCGGCGTCGAGACCAGTCGCGGATAAACTGCAAAAGGCGTCGACCCGGTCAGAAAATTATCCTGATAAATATTCGGCGGAATGACCGTAATCCCGCTGCCGACATGCGCCTGCAACTTGTCGGTCACTTGCCACGCCATTTGCACTCGCGGTCCCCAGCCATTCCAATCCGTTCGGAAACCCGGCTGCGGGTTCACCACGAACTCCTGTTTGCCATTCACGTTCAGCAAGCCTGACGTTCGGCGCGCACGTTCGCTGATTGGACTATAAAATTCCCAACGCAAACCATAATCCAAGGTCAGACGGGGCGTGATCTTCCAAGTGTCCTGCGCGTACACGTTGAGATTGTTACGATTGATCGCCGCCGGCCCAATGTGCGGGCCATTAGAAAAATAAGGCGGCGCAATCGCTCGCGTATAGGCAAAGGGACTGCCGGAGAGGAAGCTCGATAATGTGTCAGGCAGCAGATCTCCCGGCTGCAAATTGTCGTTTTCGCTGGCCGAAGGAATCGCCTCGGTCGAATATGCCGGGCCACCGCCAAAATCGTATTCTCCGTTTGGTCTGATGCCGAAGTACGTGGTGTCGCGGTTAAGCCTCGTCTCAATTCCAGCCTTGAATGCATGGCGCGATCGAGTGTAGGAAAAATTCTGGCGAGCTTGGAACAGATTGCCGTAAACCTGTATTACCGAACCACCGACTGCGTTGAAAGGTTCAAAAAGACCGTCAGCAAATTTGACCGCCGGATCGATGAAATCCTTTGTCGGAAAGCCCGGCGTCGAACGGGTAAAGCTGATCGAAGATTCAAGTATCAGCCTCGGCGAAACTGCGCGAGCGTACGTGATCACCGCATTGCGCTGGTGATCGATGTATGTGGTTCCGAACGTGCGATCAATAGCCGTTTGATCAGGATTGGTTACCGGCCCAGTTAAGTTATCAAAATTAAAACGAGCAAAAAACTGGTCCTTATTCGAGATCTTGTGGTCGATGCGCGCAGAAAACTGGTTCGCATTCGTCGCTACACTCGATGCAGTTGCATATGTGCGCGCCCGGAACGGTCCGCTGGGATCGTTCGGCAGAGGATAGCGCTTCAGGATGTCCGCGATACCGGCATTCACCGGCACAGTCAACACATCGGTTGAGCCGTCAGCGTAATTCACGGTATCGAGCCCGGTGCGCTCGGCCGCCGTGGGAACCGGCATCACCTGTGTCGTTCCCAGGACCTGTCGGAAACCCTGGTACTGAATGAAATAAAAAGTGCGGTTCCGTCCGTCGTAAACGTCGGGAATAAAAACCGGGCCACCATTGGTAAAACCAAACTCGTTCCGCCGAAACGGTGGAATTCTGCCAGGATAGGCGGGGGTGGCGTGGTCAAAGTAATTGCGCGCGTCGAAAGCCGAGTTGCGCACAAACTCGAAGAATGATCCGTGGAACCCGCTCGCCCCGGAGCGAGTAACGATGTTAGTAAATCCGGAGGCGCCTCGGCCGATTTCAGCCGGCATCCAGCCTGAACTAGACTGCAGCTCCTCGACTGCATCCACGTTGAAGTTTGAAAAAGTCGATCCGCCCATCTCCGGGTCGCTGATGTCCGCCCCGTCCATCGCAAAGTTCGCTTCCACGCCGCGTTGTCCGTTGATGGCGAACTGCTGCGTGAAATTCGTTGCCCCATTGGCGTCCGTCATAGTGCCTGCTGCAAGCAGGAGCAGTTGGCTGAAATCGCGCTTGTTCAGTGGAAGTTGGCTTACCTGCTTGCTCGACAGCTCCTCGCCACCGGTGGCTTCTAGTTTTTCGTTCAGAAGAGAGACAGCGATCTGATTACTGGTTGAGAGCGTAATGACCACAGGCATGGCCGCCCTCGTGAGGTCAATGGGCGCGGCGTATTCGAACTTCCGGTGTTCGGCCTCAACCGTGAGTTGATATTTGCCCACCGGCAAAGAAGGCAGCTTGAAGCGACCGTCAGTCCCGGTTTTTGCCTCAGCTTTGGAACCGCCCTCAAGTCGGACGATCACGCCCGAAACAGGTGCGCCACTAGAGGTGCGCACTACTCCTTGCCAGACAGAGACCGCCGTCTGCTGACCCGATGCCAGTATCGAGCATACCGACAGAAGCGCCGGTAAAAATAGACTCCTCAACTTGCTAGGAGAGTTAGCCAGCGCAGACTCCGGTCATCGTGGCACCCATTGCGGATGCGCGCTCAGCAAGCCATTTACCGCAACGATGTGATACGCGACGAAGAGCCCGAATACCAGGCTCAGCACTCCCGAGACCATTGCAAGCTGCTGCAGAAATTTCTGCCTGCCGCGTGCGAGATGAAATGCGGAAGCAATGCTCATGGTGATCACCATCATGCCCGCAATAGTCCCAATGCCGAAGACCAACAAATACGCCGCCGCCCATCGCGGATCACGAATGGTCGCAAGAACCAGCAGCGCCACCGCAGCTGATCCTGCCAGACCATGCACGATCCCGATCATCAAGGGACGTAGTGGACGGTACACTTTGAATCGCAAAAACGCTCGATCCAGCCATGTCACGGGATTCTGTTCCGAGTGCACATGCGAGTCCGGACCGTGCTCATGAGAATGCGGATGCGTGTGAATAAAATCGCCATGGCTGTGTGGGTGGGAGTGAACCAGTTCGGGTTGTGGGGGAGCGGGCGTCCGCGCCCGCTCTCTGACTGAAGGCAGATCCCGGAAGAAACTGACCACATTCATCACGCCCAGCAGGATCAGCATCAGTCCCACCGCCAGCTCCATACTCAAACCAATCCGCGGAGATATCGCCACATCGAAAAGAATGATTCCGGCTCCGGCCGCGAAAATGGTCAGCGTGTGGCCAACGCCCCAGAAAACGCCGATCCACGCCGACTTCCCGATCTCGCGCTCACGGCTCACGATCGTGCTCACAGCAATCACATGATCAGGATCAGTGGCATGCCTCATCCCCAGAAAAAATCCCAAAGCGATAATAGAAAGAAAATTAACCATAGACTAATTAGACTTCGCTAAATCTTTATCGAATTAAAATGTCATTCCGAACCGCTTCGCCTTGCCCTATCTCTCCTCAGTTATAAGTGTCATTCCAACCCCTTTAGCTCGCCCTATTTTTAATAATACCCATGTCATTCCGAACTGCTTTAGCGGTGAGGAACCTGCTTTTTCTCTGTAAGCTTTTCTCCGCGAACTCTGCGGTCAAAATCTTTAACTTACCGTCGGGTGCCCAATGCCGCCTTTTGCGAACAGGGAAATAAATCATGTCATTCCGAACCGCTTTAGCGGTGAGGAACCTGCTTGTTTGATTTAATACAAGACTCACGACGCCCGGATGTTCAGTTTATTGGGCGACACGGTCGAAAATTACCCGTGGCTATTCGATAGCTCCTTCACAATATTACTCACGAAGGCCTTCGCATCCCCGAAGAGCATCAGCGTCTGGTCCATATAATAAAGAGGGTTATCAATACCCGCGAAACCGGGATTCATGCTGCGCTTAATCACCATCACCGTGTGCGATCTCTCCACATCCAGCACTGGCATTCCATAAATTGGACTCGACTTGTCGGTCTTCGCCGCCGGATTCGTCACGTCGTTCGCACCGATGATCAACGAGACATCCGTCTGCGGAAAATCTCCATTGATATCATCCATTTCTTTCAAGTGATCATAAGGAACATCGGCTTCGGCCAGGAGCACGTTCATGTGTCCAGGCATACGTCCCGCCACTGGATGAATCGCAAACTGCACATCAATTCCACGTTTCGTGAGCGAATCGTAAAGCTCGCGTACCTTGTGCTGTGCCTGCGCCACCGCCATCCCGTATCCCGGGACGATCACCACCTTGCTCGCCGCGGCCAGAATTCCAGCCGCTTCTTCCGGCGACGCGCTCTTGACCGGTCGAGCTTCCTGCGCTCCCGCTGCCGCGGGCGCCACCTGACCGAATGCTCCGAAGACTACGTTGGTGAACGACCGGTTCATTGCCTTCGACATAATCACCGACAGAATGAATCCCGACGAACCATCCAGTGCGCCGGCAACGATCAGCAACTTGTTGCCGAGCACAAATCCCATCGCCGCTGCGGAAAGCCCCGCGTAGGAATTCAATAACGAGATCACGGTCGGCATGTCCGCGCCCCCGATCGGGATCACCAGCATTACGCCGAACAGCAGAGCAATCCCGACCATCACCGGATAAAGATGAGTCGCCCCCGGATTGTGTACCAGATATCCGGCGATCCCGATCGCCACCGCCAGTAACCCAAGATTTACAACGTTCTGTCCTTTATATGTAATCGGCCGCTGCGGCAAGACTTCTTGCAATTTCCCCGCTGCCATTAAACTGCCTGTGACGGTGAGCCCACCGAGAATTACTTCGCAGCACAGCACCGACATCATGAACGGCCGCACATTGGGCGTGCGCAGATAAAATTCCGCAGTACCCACCAGGGTTACGCAGAACGCGCCGAATGCATGGCTCAATGCCGTTCGTTGCGGCACCGCCGTCATTTGGACTAAGCCCAGCGGTATCCCAACCGCAGTCCCAATCCCCAGCGCGATGAACACCCAGGTGTAATCAATCGCCAGGTGCTGCAGCTTGCCGTCAACGCCAAGTTGCAACAGTGTTCCGCCGATGGCGAGCACCATGCCGGTTTCGCCGGCAAAAATTCCACGCCTCGCCGTCGCAGGCCTATTCATCCACTTGAGCGCCAGGATGAATAGCGCACTCGCGACCAAATAAATTATTCCAATGAAATTCTGGCTGCCCAGGAATTCAATCATGGTTTTGCCGGACGGCTGCTCTTAAACATTTTCAGCATGCGGTCGGTAATCAAAAATCCACCAACAATATTGCTGGTCGCTGCAATCACCGCCAGAATCCCCAAAATAAAGGACAGCCGGCTCTCGTGCCTGCCCACCAGCACAATTGCGCCGACAACCGCAATCGCATCCAGCGCATTGGTGATTGACATCAGCGGCGTGTGTAGCAGCGGCGAGATCCGTTTAATGACCTCAAACCCGATAAACCCCGCCAGCATGAATACAAACAAACCATCAATTAATGAAGATCCCATTTCCAATCTCCAGGTCCACAACAACTCTGTATAAGAAACTCTCTAAAAAAAGCTCTGTCATTCCGAACGGCTTCAGCCGTGAGGAACCTGCTTTGCTGTGTAATGCTTGTCATTCCGAACCGCTTTAGCCGTGAGGAACCTGCCTTGCTGTTTAGCGCTTGTCATTCCGAACCGCTTTAG
>QHZX01000139.1 GCA_003224835.1 Acidobacteriota bacterium
TTCAAATCCTATCGCGGCATGGGGTCGCTGGGCGCAATGGCAGCGGGTTCGAGCGAGAGGTATTTTCAGGTTGCGGCGGGCGAGGCCTCAGCGGCAATACCAAACATGGGCGGCGATCCCAATCGCTTGGCAAAGCTGGTCCCTGAAGGTATAGAAGGCCGAGTTCCTTATCGGGGCTCCGTGTCGATGATTCTTTACCAGATGGTGGGCGGGTTGAAATCCGGCATGGGGTACTGCGGATGCGCGACCCTCGAGGAGCTGCATCAAAAGACCCGTTTCGTGCGCATTAGCGGCGCCGGCCTGCGCGAAAGCCACGTTCACGATGTGATGATCACCCGCGAGGCGCCGAACTACGCAGCGGAGTAAAGGTACTTATCCGCCTAGTAGAGCGAATCGTACTTTGTGACTGCCCACTCTCCGCCGCGGCTGTCGAGGGTTACGGAAAGCAATTCGTCGTAGGTTGAGGCGTCGCCCTGGCGTTTCGCCTTGTATTCCAGAATTCTCAGCGGCGGCCGGTCATCCCAATCCACTACCTTCCAGGAAATCAGGGGGTGTTTCGCCTCAGAGTCGCAGATAAAAGAGGCATAACGTTTGCGGTAGTCTTTCTCCCAATCGATTAGCTCTTGCTTGCAGTGCCCGTCGCGCATGGCGCGCAGGAACTCAGTCGCCGCGCGCTCAGATGTCCGGTCCCGCAAAGGATTTAAGCTGATTGACAACGGAATTTTTGTCAGGGGATCGAGGTCCGCCGATTTCGCAAGCACCGGCGGTTGGTTGTTCAACCACATCAGGTATCCAAAAAAACCAAACACAACCACACATCCAGCACCAACAGCGATACCGATCTGCAACTTTGAAAATTTCATGAGAAATATACCTTTTGTTCCCGAGCAGAAATCTTGGCTCAAGTCTAGCCCGCCATTTCCTTGGCGCACAGGTTACTTTCGTGGCAGAAAGGCTCGCCGTACCCCTGAGGTAACGTTCAGAATTACGTTTGGAGCCGAAGGCAATGGCATGGGCTGTTAAGGGGACGAGGGGCAACATAAAGAGATTTCGTGCAAAAAAGAAAGGCGGGCGATGTGCCCGCCTCCTGGTCAACATGCTCTTTAGTGGGTGCCGCTTGGCGAAGGCTTGGTCCTCTTCGGCGCGATGCTCTTGGCTTCCTTGAGATGGTCTTTCAAAGTTGGAAGCGTTTGTGAAGCGAAGCTCTTCACGTCGGGGTCCTTGGCGCTCTTCGACTCCGTGCGGAATTCGCTCACGTCTTTGGTGTGGTCCGCGACCATGTCCTGCATGTAAGCACGGTCGAAGGCTTTACCTGAGAGCTTTTCCAGACGGGCTTTGGTGGCCGCGTCCTTGGCATTTAACTTCTCAGGAACGGTAATCCCCTTCTGGCTGGCGACCTGCTTCAACTGGTCGTTTGCTTTCCCGTGGTCGTCGACCATTCTCTGCCCGAACTGCTTAACCTCAGGAGAGGCGGCCTTTTCGGTTGCAAGCTTTCCCAGTTCCACTTCGGCTAGTCCACCTTGGGCAGCTTTCTTAATGAACTGACGATCAGCTGGCGCGAGTTGCCCGCTCGATGTCTCAGTTTTATCATTAGCCATTTTGTGAGAGGTCTGCGCGACTAGGCCAATCGAAGACACTGCTGCCAATACGAACGGGAGAGCGACTCCCCGGACAAGTCTGTTAATCATGCTGTGTTCCTCCTCTTCCATGATTTCGTTTGGTTTCGATGCAAACCACCGCGGGAGGTTGGGAACTCACCCGTAGGAATCGTGCTCAGGGCAGGGAAGCAAGCGTGCGCTCGCACCGGCGAGAAATCCGCGATTTTACGTATTGCGCCATGTAACGAAAATCGTCAGCAGCACTAATTCGTAGCTAAACTTGGTACGACCACCAGAGCAGCCAAATACTCGCCGAAATTGATAAACTGGAAGACCTCACTGGTGAATCCTTCTCGGACTCAAATTGATCCAAGCTAGGGAGAGAGGCCCTTTATGGCTGTCAGCGATCAGGCAGTACTCACCGGCAATCAACTCGACACTCTAAGTATCAATACCATCCGCACGTTGTCGATAGATGCGGTGCAGAAGGCCAACTCCGGCCACCCAGGCGCGCCTATGGCGTTCGCCCCGGTTGCTTATGTCCTGTGGCAACAGTTTCTGCGTTACGATCCGGCAAATCCCGTGTGGCCGAGTCGTGATCGCTTCATCCTCTCCAACGGCCACGCTTCAATGCTGCTCTACTCAATGCTGTATCTCTGCGGCGTGAAGTCGGTGGATTCCGAGTACAAGATTCTGGATCGTCCTTCCATCACGCTCGATGATCTCCAACATTTTCGCCAGCTGGACAGCAGAACTCCTGGACACCCGGAGTACCGCGTCACCTCTGGAGTGGAAACGACCACCGGCCCTCTGGGTCAGGGCATCGGAAACAGCGTAGGGATGGCGATCGCCAGTAATTGGTTAAAGGCCCGTTACAACCGTCCAGGATTCGAAGTTTTTGATTACAACATTTACGCGTTTTGCAGTGATGGCGATCTGATGGAAGGTATTGGCAGTGAGGCTGCATCACTGGCTGGCCATTTGAAGTTGCCGAATTTGTGCTGGATCTACGACGCGAACCAAATCACGCTGGATGGTCCCGCGGACTGGTCCTTCAGCGAAGATGTTGCGATGCGCTTCACTGGGTACGGCTGGAACGTGGTCCACGTACGCGATGCGAATGATCTCGGCGCGCTTGCGAAAGCGTTCAGCGAATTCCTGGCCACCAAAGACCGGCCCACGATCATCATCGTGAACAGCCATATCGGCTATGGCGCACCCCATAAGCAGGACACGAATGCTGCGCACGGCGAACCCTTGGGTGAAGATGAAGTGCGCCTTGCTAAAAAGTCTTATGGCTGGCCGGAAGACGCTCACTTCCTGGTTCCAGACGGCGTGCTGGAAAAGTTTCGAGATGGCATTGGCAAGCGCGGACATGAGCTGAGCGCGAAGTGGTGTGACTTGTTCGGAAAATACAGCAAACAATTCCCTGAGCTGGCGGACCAGATTAATCGCATGCAGCGCCGCGAACTGCCGGACGGATGGGACAAGAATCTGCCGACGTTCCCAGCCGACCCTAAAGGCGTGGCGACGCGCGAAAGCTCAGGCAAGGTACTGAATGTGATCGCGCAAAATGTTCCGTGGCTGATTGGCGGAGCGGCCGATCTTGCGACCTCGAATAAGACTGACCTCAAATTCGAAGGCGCAGGCGTTTTCAGTCCCAAAAATTATGGTGGGCGCAACCTTCACTTCGGAGTCCGCGAACATGCCATGGGTGCATCCCTGAATGGCATGGCGATGATAAAAGTACGGCCTTTTGGCGGCACGTTTTTCAACTTCACCGACTACATGCGTCCGGCGATGCGCCTGGCTGCGATCACCGAGATACCCACCATTTACGTTCTGACCCACGATTCCATCGGCCTCGGCGAGGACGGACCTACGCACCAGCCCATCGAGCAATTGGCGTCATTACGCGCCATGCCGCACATGATCGTGATGCGGCCGGGCGATGCGAATGAAGTCGTAGAGGCATGGAAAGTAACCATGCCCATGAAGCACAATCCCGTGGCGATGGTCTTGACCCGGCAGGCACTCCCGACCATCGATCGCACCAAGTACGCCGCGGCGTCAGGCGTAGCGAAGGGTGGTTACGTTCTTGGCGATGCGCAGGGCGGGAAACCGGAGGTGATTCTCATCGGCACCGGAAGCGAGCTTTCACTGTGCGTGAGCGCGTACGAGAAGCTGATGGCGGAAGGGATTCCCGCTCGCGTGGTGAGTATGCCGTGCACCGATATTTTCGACATGCAGGATCAAGCATATAAAGATTCTGTGCTGCCCCCAAGCGTTAGGGCGCGCGTTTCGGTCGAGGCCGGCTCGGTTTTCGGATGGGAGCGGTACGTAGGGCTTGATGGCGCAATCATTGGAATGACCAGCTTCGGAGCTTCGGCCCCCGCGAAAGATTTGTTCAAGAAATTCGGATTTAGCGTCGATCATGTTATCGAAGCCGCCAAACAAGTTCTGGCGAAAAACAAAAAATGATCCACGCTGTCGCCGCGACAAGTGGGCACCCAAAGGGAGGTAAAGTATGCAGCCGACCGGAGTTCTAGACACCGCGAAAGCCACCAACCCGCTCAAAGATCTTCTTAAGTTTGGTCAGTCTGTCTGGCTCGACTACATTCGCCGCGATCTTATTACCACTGGCGAACTGAAGCGCCTGATTCAGGAAGACGGCTTGCGGGGCATGACCTCGAATCCCGCGATTTTTGAAAAGGCAATTGTTGGCAGCACCGATTACGCCGACATTCTGACGTCATTGAAAAATCGCACCGATCTCGACGCCAAAGCTCGTTACGAGCTTATTGCTATTCGCGACATTCAGGATGCCGCCGACTTACTGCGCCCGGTCTACGACGAATCCAAATTGCGCGACGGTTACATCAGCCTGGAAGTTTCACCCTACCTTGCGCGAGAGACGCAAGGGACCCTCGAAGAAGCGCGTCGGTTGTGGAAAGCGGTCGGTCGCCCGAACATCATGATTAAGGTTCCGGGGACGGCTGAAGGTATTCCCGCCTTCGAGCAGCTCATCAGCGAGGGCATCAACGTCAACGTGACCCTGCTGTTCTCGCAAGGGGTTTATCAAAAAGTTGCGGAAGCTTACATTCGCGGGCTGGAAAAATTCGCGGCGAGTGGTGGGGACGTAAAACGAGTGGCGAGTGTCGCCAGCTTTTTCATTAGCCGGATCGATAATTCTGTCGATGCTGAAATTTCCGCTCGCCTGAAGTCGGCAAAGAATTCGCAAGAAGAACAAAAACTAAAAGGCTTACTGGGCAAAGTCGCCATCGGCAATGGCAAGCTCGCGTATCAGCGTTATTTGAATATTTTTTCCGGTCCGCAATGGGACAAGCTGCGAGCCAAAGGCGGCCAGACGCAGCGCGTTCTATGGGCCAGCACCAGCACGAAGAATCCCGCTTATCCCGACATTCTTTATGTGCAGGAGATGATCGGCCCTGACACCGTGAACACCATCCCTCCCGCCACCTTCGATGCATTTCGTGATCACGGTCTGCCGCGGGAAACTCTGACAGAAGGCGTTGATGAAGCCAAGCAGGTTATGGCGGGCCTCGCTTCTGTTGGAATTTCGATTGACGTAATCACTGACAAGCTGACGGACGACGGCGTTCGCCTCTTTGAAGAAGCGTTCGACAAATTGCTAGCCGCGGTCGAGAAAAGCACGCAGGGCGAAACAACACCAAAAATTAATCAGCAAACTTACAAGCTGCCGGGTGCGCGTGCAAAAACTGTGGCTAAAAACTTGAATGACTGGCGCGGAAACGGCAAAGTACGCCGACTGTGGCAGTGGGACGCGTCACTGTGGACGATCACCGACGAATCGAAATGGCTTGGGTGGCTCGACATCACGGAAAAGCAGCTCGAGAAGAAAGATCAATTCCATCGGCTGTCCGAAGAAATTCGCAAAGAGAAATTCAGCGATATTCTCCTGCTTGGTATGGGCGGGTCGAGCCTCTGCCCAGAAGTCCTGGAGAAGACCTTCGGTCGCATCAGTGGCTTCCCCGAGATGCACGTACTCGATTCGACAGATCCGGCCCAAGTCAAATCATTCGAGAAGAAACTCGATCTGGCAAACAGTCTGTTTATTGTTTCGAGCAAGTCGGGAACGACTCTAGAACCGAATATTTTCAAACAATATTTCTTCGAGCGGGTGAAGCAGACCATCGGCGCGGAAAAAGCCGGCAGCCGCTTTATCGCGGTT
>QHZX01000140.1 GCA_003224835.1 Acidobacteriota bacterium
GGAGTCAGCTTGGACGGGATGAGGGGAGCAGGTTCAGACTCGGGCTGCCGCACTCGCCACCACAGAGGCGAAGAAGACCCGGCGCTGGTCTCCTGCGAAGCAGGTTTCGGTTCGACGATGGCAAATTCTGGTTTGGGTCGGCGTGCCTGTTCGATCATCTCCGCGAATTGAACGGTGTGCCCGAGCGAGTCTTCTTTTGGCGTGGGCTCTTCGGGGGCAGGCTCGGCGGTCGCGTGCCAAATCAGCCCATGCGGAACCAGGGACTCTTCATTATCCTGAGGCTTGCGTTTGCGATTTCCGAACATGCGGTTTCTTTGATGCTGCTTCTCGGAGGGGAAGTTAGCCTGCAAAAACCTGCATTCTCGGCACCTGGCCCCATTCACAAATGGGCGGGACCGGCCACTAGTTCACCCTCTGAAGCCTGCTGACCAGCTTCTGCGCCAGATTTTCTTCCGATTCAGACCACAAGAGGCGGGTCTTAGCGCCTGAATTCTTCTCGACCTTCGTGGTGAAGTCAACCAACTTTTGCACGTTGCTCCTCACTCGCGATTCGACTTCAGGCGAGAGTTGCAGTTCCTCGTATAGAAATGGCGAGTCCAGCCCAAAGTCGACCTGGAGCTGTCCTTGAGTACCAGATTCAGCGTCCTCAAACTCGTCGCCCCGAACAATAAACCTGACCAGTGATGGCCTAAGGGTCCAGTCGGCTTGCGGTGTTATCGGCGACCACAGGTCCCAACTCGCCTCGAAAACATAGGCGTAATCCTCGTGGGGCAATCCGGCCGCGATTGTTACGGCTTCTTCGGGGGAAATTCCGGGGCGAAAGTGCTCTTCAAGAATTGTGGCCTCACCCCACGATATGGGATGGACCGCGACACCGATGATCCCAGGCTGCTGGGGGGAGAACGGCAATTGTTGCATGACTGCCGCCGCATGGGCAAAGGTCTCTACCAGCTCGGAATCACTGTACCAGAGGTTTAGATATAGATTGTCGGGCATGATGGATCTCGGCAATCAAAGCCGACGCGCTCATTGGATGCCGACTACCTGCGAGGACGATACAAATCTGTGCTGGTCCCAAAAAATACCTCGGCAGCCTGCATCACGGTTTCTGAAAGCGTGGGGTGAGGATGGATTGTGAGCGCAACATCCTTCGCCAGCGCCGCCATTTCAATGGCCAACGTTCCTTCCGCGATCAACTCACCTGCGCCAGAGCCGACAATTCCCACACCCAAAATGCGCTCGCTTGCCGGATCCAAAATCAGCTTGGTCAAACCCTCGGTGCGGTCCAGTGTCACAGCTCTACCGGAAGCGGCCCAGGGGAATTTCGCGACCTTAATTTCACGGCCTTCCTTCTCAGCCTGAGTCTCAGTCAGACCGGACCAGGCAATTTCAGGATCCGTGAAAACCACCGCCGGAATCGCATTGGGTTCGAATGCAACTTTGTGTCCGGCAATATGCTCAACCGCGGTGCGTCCTTCATGCGACGCCTTGTGTGCCAGCATGGGTTCGCCTACGACGTCACCAATGGCGTAAATTGACGGATCATCGGTTTGGAGATGCTTGTTGACCTGAATGAATCCGCGATCGCCTACTCGGACCTGCGTGCGATCGAGTCCCGCAATTTGTGAATTTGGTTTGCGGCCGACTGAGACCAGGACTTTATCAAAGACCTTCTCGCGTTCTTTTACATCTTTTCCATCGAAACAAACTCGAATGCCGTTGGCTTCTTCTTTTACGGCGGTCACGGTGTTGAGCAGAATCGCATCGAACATCTTTTCGAGACGTTTATGCAATGGGAGTACGAGATCGCGATCAGCTCCGGGAAGCAAGCCGCCTGTCATTTCTACAACCGACACTTTTGATCCGAGAGCAGCATAAACCGTGCCGAGTTCCAGGCCGATGTAACCGCCGCCAATCACGAGAAGCGTACCGGGAACATCGTTTATGTCCAGCGCCGAAGTTGAATCCAGCATGCGAGGACTATCGAGTTTCAGGGTTGGAATAACTGCAGGGCGCGATCCAGTTGCGATGATGATTCGATCGAAGGTGGTTGACTCTCCGCCGCCGCCATTCTTCGTAATGCGAATCGTATTCGAATTTTCAAAGCTCGCATCGCCCCGGATGTACTGCACTTTTCTGGCCTTGGCAATTTGCCCCAGCCCGCTTGTCAGTTTGTTGACCACTCCTTCTTTGAATGAACGCAATCGCGCAACATCAATTCGTGGCTCGCCAAACTCGATCCCCCAATTCTTCGCGTGACGACATTCGTCGATCACCTTGGCTACGTGCAGCAAAGCTTTCGACGGAATACATCCGCGATACAGGCACACGCCACCGGGATTCTGCTCGCGGTCGATTAGCGTGACGTTCATTCCGAGATCAGCCGCCAGGAATGCAGCGGCGTAGCCACCGGGTCCGCCACCGACAATCGCAATATTTGGTTGTGACCGTTCTGTCATAGCGTGCGCAAGCTTAAAGGTGCGTTGTCATGATTTTGCCGAGGAATCTGCATTTGTCGGGAACAGCAGGTTCCTCACCGCTAAAGCGGTTCAGAATGACAGTGAATTTGATTTTCCTTCGTGAACTGTTGTGTCCTTGATAGTTTATGGTTCGAAAGGTTTCAGCCCTGTACCGACAATAGGAACGGCTGTTCAAAAGCTTCCGCAATCCAACGCAAAAAACGTGCCGCATCGGCGCCGTCAATCAGCCGGTGATCGTAGGAAAGCGAAAGCGGCAGCACCATGCGCGGCTCAAATTTGTTATTCATCCAAACGGGTTCCATCCCTGATCGCGAAAGTCCCAGGATCGCGACCTCGGGATAATTCACGATCGGCGAAAAACCCGTACCGCCTATGCCGCCGAGATTCGTGATAGTGAACGTCCCACCTTCCATGTCCGCCGGGCTGAGTTTCTTGTCGCGAGCTTTTTTAGACAGTCCGGTGAGTTCCGCAGCCAACTCAACAATATTTTTCTTATCTACATCTCGGATCACCGGGACCAGCAGTCCGCGATCGGTATCGACCGCAACGCCGATATTGATGAACTGCTTGTAGACAATCTCCTCTTTTTCCATGTCGATGCTGGCATTAAACTGCGGGAAAATCTTGAGCGCTGAAGCACAAACTTTCAGGGCAATCGCAGTCACAGTCATCTTGCCGCCAGCCTCAGCCGCCTTAGGCGCGAATTTGGTCCGCAACTGCTCAAGCTCGGTAATGTCGGCTTTGTCCTGCTGAGTAACGTGGGGAATCGAACTCCAAGCTTCCCACATGTGCTCGGCAGTTTTGCGGCGCACGCCGCGCATGGAGACGCGCTCGATCTTTCCCCACTTGCTGAAATCGGGAAGAGCGGGCTGCTGCAGGTGAGTTGCCGCAGAGCCTGCACCGGATGCAGCCCCAGCAATGACGCTCTTTGCATAGAGCTTTACGTCGGCTTCACTGATGCGTCCGCCAGGACCGTTCCCAGGAATGCTGTGTATATCAATTCCCAGCTCACGCGCCAAACGGCGAACGTGCGGAGCAGCGGGAACGGGTCCGCGATGTTCTACACCAGCGGCGCGGTCAAGATGCAATGGCATGCTGAAGGTCGCTACTGAGGCCGTCGGCGGCTGATCCCGAGGCAGTGCCTGCTCTTCCGTCTTGCCCTCCGACTGAATTGCTGCCTGAAATGCCATCCGGGCATGGTCATGCGATTCTTCTGCACGTGAAGGCTGTTGAGAATGAGTCTGGGAGGTCGCACCTGGCTCAAGCGTGAAAATCAATTGCCCGACTTTGATCTGGTCACCCTGCGACACGTGAACGCCCTTAACGATGCCGCTGAGGGAAGATGGGACCTCGACCACAGCTTTTTCCGTCTCAAGTTCCATGACCGGCTGGCCTTCAGAAACTTGCGCACCCGGAGAAATCATCAGCCGAACGAGATCCCCTTGATGAATGTTTTCGCCCAGTTCAGGAAGTTTGAATTCAGAGACCTCGTTGCTTTCGGACGGCACAACAGGTGCGGAAGCAGTGGCCTTGGGCGCTGCTGATGGCGCCGGTTTTGGCGGAGCTTCGGACTTGGGAGCAGCCGGCTTCGGTTCGGACTTTGGTGCCGCTGCTGGAGCGCTGGATGCCTTTGCCTCCACACGCTTGCCGCCGGCGCCATTC
Source organism: Acidobacteriota bacterium (assembly GCA_003224835.1). Lineage (GTDB taxonomy): Bacteria > Acidobacteriota > Terriglobia > Terriglobales > Acidobacteriaceae > Gp1-AA145. The sequence goes on from QHZX01000140.1 coordinate 4,143, forward strand.
TCCACTGTAAAGATCACCTGGCCGACTTTGATTTTCTCGCCCTGCTTGACCAGAACTTCTTTGATGGTGCCGCTAACAGAAGAGGGCACCTCGACTACTGCTTTATCGGTCTCGAGTTCCATCACGGCCTGACCTTCGGCAATGCTCGCTCCAGGCGCGATCATCAGTCGGACGAGATCGCCCTGATGAATGTTTTCTCCGAGTTCTGGAAGCTTAAATTCGGTCACGTAATGGATCTCCCAACAGCTGTGCAATCACAGATGGCCCAGAGTCACACACAGAAGAATTAGGTGATTGCCGGGTTCGCTTTCTCGGAATTAATCCCGAGATCTTTGATGGCCTGGTTGACGGTTTTAAATTCGATCTTTTTCTCGCGAGCCAGAGCATGCAAAGTGGCGAGCGCGATGTGCTTGGCGTCGACCTCGAAGAAGTCACGTAATGAAGCGCGGCCCTCGCTACGCCCGAAACCATCGGTTCCGAGTGAGACCAGTGGCCGGGGCATCCACTGCGAAATGGACTCGGGCAAAATCTTCATGTAATCAGAAGCCGCTACCAGCACGCCTGGCGTATCCTTCAGTTGCTGAGTGACGAACGGCATTTTCGGAGTTTCGCCGGGATGCAACATGTTCCACCGCTGGACATCGTTTGCCTCGCGATACAGTTCCTTATAACTGGTGACGCTCCATACATCCGCGGCCACGCCGTACTTCTCAAGTAGTTCCTGCGCTTTAAGGACCTCGAACATGATTGCGCCGCTGCCAAATAATTGTGCCCGTAGTTGCGCGTCTTTCCTTTGCGAAGGTTTGAACAGATACATTCCTTTCAAAATGCCTTCGCGAACGGCGTCACCATCAGGCATTGCGGGCATCGGGAGTGGCTCGTTGCCTACCGTCAAATAGTAGAAGATCGATTCCTGGTTCACATACATGCGACGTATTCCGTCCTGAATAATCACGCCGATCTCGAACGCAAATGCCGGATCATATGCGAGTAAATTAGGAACGCTCAACGCCAGCACGTGGCTGTGT
>QHZX01000141.1 GCA_003224835.1 Acidobacteriota bacterium
AAGCTCGAATTAACTCCTGATCTTCTTCGCTCCTGCGTCCCATATCGCGGCCGTGTTTTTGAAGTAGGAGTAATTCGCCAAGTGGCAGCCCAGCGCGGCATTGTTGCCGAATTCCTCGTTTTCAACGACCTTCTTGCGCGAACGGACCGCGTTGAAGAAGTTTGTCTGATGATCGACCACGTCGCTATACCCTTCCGGCGCGGCAAAGACTTCGGTCCCCTCTTCGACTTTAACTTTGTATGACGGATGTTCCTTCTCGAAGTTGGCGAGGTATTCGTTGCGGAGCTTTTCGGGCCACCCAAAAATCGAGTAGCCTTCCGGCTGCGGACGCGTGTCCTGCGGCGTGAAGGTCAGAGTTTGACCGCGAAGAATGGCGGTTCCCTTGGTACCATAGAAGGCGATGAAGTCTCCCTGATCATTATTCAAATTGCAGCGCAGGTAAAGGCGGAAATTCGGATAATCGTAAAAGGTCTCGATAAGATCGGGGTAATCGCGTCCGTCCTTAAAATGGAACAATCCTCCGGTGGACTGCGCTCGTTTGGCCACCGTGTTGGTTCCGGTGATGAACTGAATACCCGACATGAGGTGGACGAACAAATCTCCTGCTAGGCCTTCACCGTAATCAGCGAAACAGCGCCAGCGGAAAAACCGAACTGGATCGAATTGCCGCTTGGGCGCGTTCCCAAGGAAAGCATTCCAGTCGATCGTCTTCTCGCTCGCATCCGGAGGAATTGGATAGACCCACGCGCCGCTTGGCGAGTTGCGGTCCCAGTAACCCTCAATGTGATACACCTCGCCGAGTTTCCCGCTGTCGAGGAGCTCCTTCGCTTGCGCATAAACGATCGATGAAACCCGCTGGCTGCCGATCTGGACAATGCGGTTATTCTTCTGCGCGACCTCGATCATGGCAAAACCGTCTTCGACCGTGTGCGACATCGGCTTCTCACAATAAACGTCTTTGCCCGCCGCGCACGCGTCTTCGAAAATTCGACGATGGTTATGGTCCGGCACCGCAATGATGACTGCGTCCACGTCTTTGCGATCGAGGATTTCTTTGTAATTTCGCGTGGCGGGAACATTCGGGTTCTTCACCGACTCTTGCGCCGCGATGTGGCGCGAATCGTAAAGATCACACACGGCGACGCACTCGATGCCGGGAACGTGAGTGGTTGCATTCAACAGTTCGCACCCGCGAACTCCGGTGCCGATTGAAGCGAAGCGGACCGTATCACTAGGCGCTACGGGGTTGGGAGACGCCCAGAGCGGCTTCGGCTGCAACAAAGTGAATTTTGCAGCTGCCCCGGTGGCCACCGATGCCGTTCCAACACGAATGAAGTCACGACGAGTCCACGTACTCTTCTTCATGACACCTCCTGGAATTTGCTAATTCTTTGTAGAAAAACGTTAAACCAGAATTGCGGGAGAATTATCGCACAACAAAGGCGTCGGATTTTGAGAGATTCAGCAGTCAGTCGGAGACCGAGTACAATTGCGGATAACAAGTATGCCTTTGGACCTAGTAGTTAAAGGCGTCCAGATTCTCTCGTACATTGCGGGCGCTGCAGCCATCATCGCTACTGTCATCCACGGCAAACGCACACTGCAGTAGAGGATAGGAATCTTTATCGAGAGTACCGACAATAGCAGTTAAAGATGCATCGACAATCAAAATGCAGGAGCTGATTGTGCCAACTCACGCTGACTTGATCGCAGCCGTTCAGTCCGGAGACGCAGCTAAAGTCCGCAGCCTGCTACATGATGACCCGTCTCTCGCCGCAACAAAAGACGCAAATGGCGTCTCGGCAGTGATGCACGCGTTCTACTGTCGTCGACTGGAAATTGCAGATTTGCTTATTGCTGCGAAACCGGAGTTAGACATTTTCGAAGCGACGGCGGCGGGGAATGCTGACCGGATTTCGGAGATGTTGAAAAGAGATCCCCAAGCCGCTAAACGCTGGTCCGCCGACGGATTCACCGCCCTGCATTTTGCCGCATTTGTCAACCGCCCGGAGATAGCTCGGATATTGATCCGGCATGGAGCAGATGTCTCCGCGGTTGCGAAAAATCCCATGAAGGTCACTCCACTGCACAGCGCGGCTGCCGCGCACGGTACAGAAATAGTTCGATTGCTGCTCGAAAATGACACTCCGGCCGATGCCCGCCAACATGGAGGATGGACTGCGCTTCACGAAGCGGCGCAGATTGGTGACACACACATGGTGCGTGACTTGCTCCAACACGGTGCTGACCCGCAAGCCAGAAGCGATGACGGAAAAACGCCGGCCGATATGGCGACAGCGAAAGGGCACGAAGAAATCCTGAAGTTGCTGTCGAGATAAGTTTCAGCCATCAACCAAGTCAACTTACGTGATCGTCCATTTCGTTTCCTGTACTGATAGCTGACGGCTGTTCTTGCTATCATCAAGTTTCATATTTCCTACTCCGGAGAGTTCCATGGACGAGGTACCCAGCATGATCGCAGGATCGCGGCGCAACGAAGACATTGCTCTTGATCTTATGAAATTTGTAGCCATGACCACCGGCTACGGACGGACCACTTCATCAGGCGCAGGGTTTGGGGGAACGGGTGCGGCGGCGAAACCGGAAGAGTATGCCTCACACCTGCTTGAGCTATACGGAAAATGTCTTCACGCGGTCGCAAAAAAATAACTCAGGCGGCTTCCAGGCTGGTTGCTTTCTCCGAAGTTACTGCCACCGAACCAGTAGCTCCCGACAACAGTGGCCAACCCTTGCGCAGCACGTAATCCAACCATGCGCCGGCAAACTGCGAAGTGAGAATCGCTGCTACTACCAGAGTAGTGTAAAACTGCGAGCTGATGATGCCGGCATCGAAGGCCACGCTGGCCAGCACAATGCCCGGGCCTCCTCGAGCATTCGTCGTAATCGCAAGATTGATTAGGTCCAGCCCGCGGAATCCCGCGAAGCGCCCGGCCAATGAGACTGAGAGAATTTTCACGATACAGCTTCCCGCAATAAACGCCACCATCATCCACAACGACACACCGCGAATTAGATCGAGCTTCAAACCAACAATCGCAAAGTAAACCGGAACGAAGAACGCAAACGAAACTTTTCCGATGGCATCGAGTGCATCGGCGAAAAGTCTTCTTTTCTTGTGCACGACAGCAAAACCCGCGAGGAAGGCCGCAAAAACCAGGCTGACCTGCAACGCTCCGGCGACGGCACAATATGCGAGCAGGACTGCGATGGCATATCCGACCGGAGAATTTTCGCGACAACATTGAATCGCGCTTTGTTGATTTTCTTGATGAGGCGGGGAACAATCGTTAGCCCGAGCAGGAAAAATACGATAGTCGCCAGCAAGTGATACGACATAGCTCGCGGGTTGATGGTCGTTTTTCCGGCTACCGCTGTGGCGACGGCCAAAGCCAGCCATAGCGCGATATCCTCCAGCACCGCCACGCCGAGCACCAACCGCGCGAAGCGAGTGTGGAGAATTTTCAGGTCAGCAAAAATCTTTGAGACAACAGGGACGGACGTCACGGCCACGCCGACGGCGAGAATAATGATCAGAGAAATCCGGTTGCCGTTCGGACCCGCCAGTGCCGGCCGAATCAGCCAAGGACCCAAGATCAAGCCAAGCACAAAAGGTATTCCAGTGCCGACAACACCGAGCCATGCCACCTCTCGGCGCTCTTCACGGGTGAATAGTTGTTGTGTCTCCGCCCCCGACAGGAACATCAGCAACAGCAACCCGAGCCAGTAGACAAAATCCAGAATGTTGCCCTGGTGCTTTGCCGTATCTATTAAGTGCGAGACAGATGGCAAGCGGCCGAGCAGCGCGGGGCCCAGAACAATGCCGGCTAGTATTTCTCCGACGACTTTAGGTTGTCGCAACTTAACAAAGAGGTGTCCCAGCAACTGGGCGAATCCAACGAGCAGCAATAGGACCAAGAGAACTGAAGCCAAGGCAGAGTCGGACATCGGTGAGGCGTAAGATGCTGGCTTTTTCTGGTGGTTTGCTTATGGAGATCTGTCACCTATTTGATGCGCCCAATTACTGAACAAAAAAGACCGCAGCTTTGCGCTGCGGCCCATTGCGAAACTCAAGTACGCTTAACGACGGCGACGTCCGCCCTTTTTCTTCGCACTCTTTCGGGAGAACTTCCTCGAGGTTTTTTTCTTAGCTGATTTTTTCTTGGCAGCCTTCCTCGGAGACTTCTTCGCAGCTTTTTTCTTGGCGGATTTCTTCTTTGCGGCTTTTTTCGGAGCCTTACGCGCGGCTTTCTTCCGTGCTGGTTTCCGTGGTGTTGATCTCGATCCGCCACCACCGCCTCCGCCGCCTGTCGATGGGGTTGAAGCAGGTGCGCTGAAAGGTTCCCGCTCTTCCATCGAACCGGCTGGAGCTTCGGCTTCTTCCTCTTCTTCTTCCTCTTCGTAATCTTCGTCGAGCGAGTCGTTGAAGGCGCCAGAATCGCCAAATTCGTCGGCTTCATCGTCACGCAGGTAGAGGGTCTCCTCGAAATTCATTCTTTCCTCCTCAGATTTTCCGGTCGCCTGGGCCGGGTTGCGCATTCATGTCGCGCCTAAAAATTAAAAAAGACCAAACTAGCGACGGCGCCGGATTATAACGGAGTTGTGAACGCCATCGCAACCGATTTCAGATGCGTTCTTCTTTGGATGCGGTAAAGTTATTGCGCGGGAATCACGAGCACCATGCCCGGACGCAGCACTGCGACGTTGGCGTTAGTCTGCTTGATGGCCTTTACGCTGGTCTTGTAGTTGTTCGCGATGGAATAGAGAGTCTCGCCGCGTCTGACGGTATGGTGCATGGCTGAGCCGGCCTTGCCCTCAGCTAACTCTTTGTGACGTCGTGACTTAGAGGGTGCATGCTGGTCAGCCGCAGCAACCGTTGGGCTTACCGGGAGGTGAACATAGAGCACTCGCCGCCCAGCCAGGCTATCGCCCCTCATTCGGTTCCAACGACGAATAGTTACGGACGAAATGCCGAGATTATTTGAGACAGATTCCAGCGTATCGTTTTTTCTTACACGATAAATTGTGAGGCGTCGCGCATACGCCTGACCATCGCCGCCGTTGTGCGCGCCGGGAGCGATTGGGATTACCAACTTTGCGCCGGCCTCAATCGTGTCTTTCATATCGAGCTGATTGGCCGTCGCAATAGTCTTCAACGGGGTGTGGTAAGTCCGTGAGAGAGACATCAAAGTCTCGCCGTTTGCGACGGTGTGATATCTCCACGACAGGCGCATGCCTGCCGGAATGGCGGCAATAGTGGTCTGGTATTTCTCAGCGGTTCCCATCGGCAAATGCAGGTCAAAGTGGACTTTCGGTGTGGTCATGCGCAGAAGACTCGGGTTCAACTCCTGCAACTCCGACAGGGACACATCGATGCACTCTGCTACCAAACGCAAGTCCACCGGATAATTGATCCGCACGGTGTCATATTTCATCGGCGGGTCAGGAATAACCGTTTGCAGGCCGTACTGCGACGGATTCTTGGCCATAATTGCCACCGCCACA
>QHZX01000142.1 GCA_003224835.1 Acidobacteriota bacterium
ATGTTTCGCCAAGCATGGTTATGCCCAATTGAGAAGTCGAGTTGGAAGTTTACCGGCGCTCGCCGCTGCCTAATCGGCCAGGGGCGAGCGCCGGTTTACTGACAATTTATCGATCGCTTTCCTTAATCTTTATCTCTGTCTCTGTCGTCCCTGTCGTTGTCTCTGATCAAAACTGCGCCATTCGCTAGCCAGGGACCTTCGACGGAATTCCCGCCCACCACGCTTGCTCGCACGAGAAATGCCAGGTCGGGTTCGCTCGAGCAAACTGCCGGCAGTTGACCAAGCTTCCCGCTGAATGCAGCATCGCCGGTCGAGCTCAGTCTGACTGAAGGAGTCTCTACCAGCACAGAGTTGCCGCCACTCGCGCTCCCGTCAACATCACACACCAGCGTTCCTTTCACGCCTACGATGGGACCGGGCGTTCCGATCGTGATTCCAGGCGCCCCAGCGGCAAAGACCAGTCCGCGAACTGAGAATTTAATTTCTCCATTTTGCAAATTCACCCGGGCAGCTCCGCCAGTGGTAGTCCAGGGCAGAAATCCTCCGGGGACGGCGCCAGTTCCGGATCCGACAACATTTCCTGCCAGGATGATTCCAACCACTTGCCGCCATGACGCGGTCTGCGCTGCTGCGCTCGCCGCCATAAATGCAATTACCGAAACCGTTAAAAATACATAGAGAGTTTTTTTCATTTCAGTGTTTCCTCCTTCTCAGATTTTTGAATTGCGTTTGGACGAAGAGCTCTCCTCGCTAAAGAGCAGAGCGCTTCATAGGCGAAATGGCCGCCTTCTCAGACGTGATAGCCAGAGTAGTGAGCCGCGAGCGCAGGCTTGTTAAGTGACTGTCTATGAGGTGTAAAGAGATCGCTAAATTTTTGTTTGTAGATTGTTCTTCACCGCAGATCGATGCGGTACTACGAATGATTTTGTGCAGAGAATTGCAGGTTCGCGATTAGCGTATCCAGAAAGCTCTTAAGGCATTCGCGCATGCTTCCAGACGTTCCTGCGTAGCTGAATCAAACGCATCCGTCCGGTCGCTTTCGATGTCTATTGTTCCGAGCACGCAATTGCCGACGTCATCCAAAACAGGGATGATGATCTCAGATCGAGTGCTAGCAAGGGCCGTCAAGTAGTCAGGATCGGTCGTCACATCTCCAACATTAACCGCCTTCTTGGTAACAATTGCTCGTGACGTCAGACCGCTCGTGATGGGGAAGGTTGGATGAGCCGGAGCGCCTGCGCCGCTCCATGCGATGTTTGAAACAATGCCATTCCGTAAATCGACGTCATAAATGCCCGTCCACCTGTAGGGCCCCGACGCACGAATTGCCTCTGCAACGGCCTTCGCCCTGCGGTAGCGATCTCCTTCTTGGGCTAAGAGGAGAGTGAGTTCGTTCACGAGGAGGTCCGCTGGCATCTCCGTTCCTCTGATGGTGAGGTGAATGGCGGAGTGATCTCCGCACAATGCTGCTGACACGGCCAGCATCAATGAACTGTGATGTTCACCGTTGATTGAAAGTAGCGGCCAGAGGCGTCTTTAGCCTGCACGGTAACCCGGCGGATGCCTGTCGACATCGCCAGAGATGTGTTCAGGGTCCCGCCGGAGGATGTCCACTTTTTAACCCCGTCTATCCAGACGAACATATTGGTCACCGTGGCGCCGGAATCGGTAGTTCCTGCAACAATCTTCACCGGTGAAGTGACCGTGGAATTTGGCGAAGGAGTGCAGATCGTTACCGAAGGACTGGTGGAGCTTAGCGCGCATGGCGCACTTCCAATCGTCACGATGACCGTCTGTTTATAATGGCACCGGTTGAATCTATAGACTGCACTGTCAGACGATGGCTTCCTGCAGCGGCTGTAACCGAGGTATTTATGTTCGGGCCGCTCACCTGATAGACCTTCTTCACCCCATCGAGCCAGATTTGTGAGTTGTTGACCGGATTTGCCATGTGGGCGGCCGACAACACCTGAAAAGTTGAACTCACCGTCGCGTTGTTAGCCGGAGCACAGATATGCTCTGATGGAACTGTTGTGAGAGGCTGGCACCCTGTCGTCGATCCCGTCGTAACGTTGACGGTCTGACCGAACACTTGTTTATTTCCGTTCGTCGCCTTCACGATCAGTTGATGGCTGCCCGGGGAAATGGTCACATTCGTATTGAGTGTCACTCCGGGAGTGCTGTAAACCTTGATTCCATCCAGCCAAATGGAAAATGAATTTATGGGAGCAGACGAGTTCACTCCGGCAACAACGTTTACCGGCGAAGTTACAGTTGAATTGTTGAGCGGTTTGCAAATCGTCAGCGAAGGATCCGTTGTGCTCTGTGGGCACGGCGGGACGGGAAACAGAAAGAAGTCCAACTGATTCGGAAAATAATCGTTCAAAGCTGCGGTTTTAGTGCCAGTTTGATAGCCGGCCGCGCTAGCGCTCGCCGAGACCTGCCCCGGCTGTAGAGTTAGTGAGTACCGGCCAGTGCTGTCAGTTGTGGCGGTCGCCCCGCCTACGTTAACCGTGGCGCCGACGATCGAACTGCAGCCAGTCCCGTACGCAGCGGTGCGCACGCGGCCGCTCACAACAGCACTTCCACTGCCCGCTGCGCCATCGTTATGCCACTTCAACGTGAACTGATTACCAGAGTCGGTGAGGAAGAGTCCAGTGTACGGCGAGTAGGTTTCGACATTAATAGTGTTGTTCGAGGGCGAAAATTGCATTATCCGAAGATAACCATTTCCGCCATTCGTCCAGTCCTGCCAGTTCGCGAAAATCTGATGGACGAAGTTTCCGGCGATCCCCGGGTCTGATCGTCGTGCGTTGAATTTGTTCGTAACGTGTCCGCTTAACACGACGCTGATGTTCGAGTATTGGCTGATGAGATTCGACCATTGCCTGGAGCCGTCGTTATCGCCGACCATGTCGGCGGTATCGCATTCGTCGACCGTCGTACTGTCGGAGTAAAGATAGCTATGAGTAACGACAATTACTTCCTTATCTGTATTGGCGTCGAGGATGGATTTAGCCCATGCCAGCGCTGAGTCTCGCGGCACATATTCCAAAACCAGAATCAGATAGCTCTTTCCGCCCCACGTAAAGTTCGCGTAAAAATTTTCGTTGCTACCAGCCGGAAAGTTTGACGAGCCGTAGTATGCCTTGTTCGCATATCGAGATGGACCAAGATATCCATTGAAAGTGGTTGCGGCACGGCTGGTCGGGGGCAGAGTTTCGTAGTCGTGATTGCCGATCGCGAAAACGTACGGCACGCCCGCCTGATCCAGAATACTTATGGAATGGTTTGCATTGCCGGTTTCTGTCGCAGAAGTGCCGTTGTTTACGACGTCACCCACGCCAATTACCAGTTTGATGTTTTGTCCCGCCGCATTGTTCGCCACCCACTGAGTCTGCGAATCGAAAATCTCTGGATGAAACTGCGAGTAGTTCTGGGTGTCGGGGAGAACCACGATTGTGAAATCACTGGTACTTTGTGCATGCAGACCCGATGTCCCAAGCAGGGTTGCTAAGAGCAAAGCGATAGAAACGAGGGTAATTCTAGAGGCAAGAAGAGAGGAATAAGGGCGCGACATAAAGCTGTAGTCCATATCTACGTACGATTTTTGAAAGGAGGAATTCTGTAACCGTGATCATTTTCACCAGTCACAAGATGCAAGGTTCCTGCTGCTGGATGCTCAGTGCTGCTGCTTTCCGCAGTTCTGTCGCTTGATGACGTAACGAGGTTTCATGTACACAGGCCGTGCTTCAGGAAGACGCTCTTAAGGTTTTAAACGTAAGGAAACGGGGGCTGAGGCTGGATTAGACCCTAAGAGGAGCAACTTTGCTCAATAGGAACTTCCTCTAAGTTCACGCAAATCGTCATAGGAGACCTATTCAATGCACCGTCTTATTACTCTTGCAGCTCTGCTTTTGGCGTTGCCCGTAGCGGGTTCCGCGGCGACCGTCAGCTTCAGTTCAACTTCTTATCCCACGAGCAGTTTCGGGCCAGACGGGGTTGTCTCGGCAGACGTGAACCGGGACGGCCGACCTGACATGATTATTGCTGATGCCCAAGGTTCGCCTGTCGGTGTATCAGTCTTCCTGGCAACGACTCCCGGTCACTTCGGCGCCGAACGCACATATTCAATAACTACTGCTACCAATCCCGACAGTCCTCTTGCGGCCGACCTGAATGGAGACGGTTCGCTTGATCTCATACTGCTTGACTGGCACGTCGCACAGCTGCATATCCTCTGGAATAACGGGGACGGCACATTTCGTACCGGTCCGGATGTAGCGATAGGAAATCCCGCAACCTCGTTCGACCTGGGTGATTTCAACCATGACGGAAAACTAGATCTGGCCGCGACCGAATGCGGGAGTACGTGCTTTTTGAATATTTATCTGGGCCACAACAATGGAACCTTTACGCGCTCGCAATCAGTGCAATTGGCGGGAGGCGCTGGCGCAATGCACGCTGCAGACGTGAATGGCGACGGAATGGTTGATCTTGTCATTAGCCGCACTACGCAGGTTTTAGTTTGGTGGGGAAAAGGAAACGGCACATTTGCTTCGCCAACGCACCTGACTCCTAACGGTACTGACGGGGTGGTTGAACTTACCCTCGGCGACTTCAACAATGATGGCAGGCTGGACATCGTGGCCGACGGCGGCACCCTGGGGCCAAACTGTTTCAGCACTACAGGGACATGGAGCTATAAGAATATGGGTGGGACTAATTTCTCTCTCGCCTGGAGTTCTTCGAATTTTGGTTTCGCCGGATTGCGGCGCATCGATATGAACGGCGATCTGAATCAGGACTTGATTTTCATGAACGGCGACGAGTTCTGCGGGTTCTACTTCGGCTTGCTTGGGAATGGCAACGGCACCTTCCAGACTACCGCCCAGTCAATGCCTCATCCGGACGAGGCAGCCGATACTTATGTCCGTGATCTTGATCTGGACTCGAGAGACGATTACATCAGCGACGACGGCTTAGGTGGGACGCTGGTGGCATTACAAACCGGTGGGTTCAAAAACTGTGCGCCTCCGAGCTCGACGAAACTTGCCGCAAAAATCTGCGTCCCGGCCGCAGGTAGTACCGCTAACTCGCCGGTTTTGGTGCGGGCCTCTGGCAACTCGCCAGCCGGCGTGATCCAGCTTCAGGTATGGATTGACGGTGTGAAGAAGGCGGTCCGCTGGCACGACCAGTTGGCCAATAAGTTCAGCTTGGGTTCGGGCAGTCACCGCATTACTGTGATTGCGACGGACAGGTACACGCAGGCGACCGCAAGCACATCTACCAACGTTACCGTGCCGTAGTGTGGAAGGAGGCCACTGTGATCAGTGGCCTTCATTCCTTTTCAAATTTCGGACGATCGCAAGTATGGTGTTCCAATTTCGGGTAGTGACCGGCACACCGAATAATTTGTCGATCTGGCCAAGATAGCCGATTGTCTTCATGTGACGGCGGTACA
>QHZX01000143.1 GCA_003224835.1 Acidobacteriota bacterium
TTTGTAGCGATTGTAGTACTTCAGGAAACGATCCTGCTGTCCATAACTGGAGATATTTCCAAGAAGCAGGTCGGCGAACGGATTACGAGAAGTGATGTTGGTGTCGGAAGAGTCAAAGGTGAGATAGCCCGGTACCGAGCCGGAACCGAGCTCCCCTCCCAATTCATTTTTCTGACCGAAGGCAACATAGGCTCCGAACTGCAGGTTATGTTTCCCTACGATCTTGGTCATGTTGTCGCGGTATGTGTAAGTGGGGTTGGAATTGTAAATACCGTTTGGAATGTATCCTGGGTCTTCGCCAAATCCGCCGCCATAAGCGTCTCCTCCGACCAAGTTAATTCCGGGAAGAGATCCATTGAAGCCGTTTTGGAAGATACCACCAATCGTAATATTCGGTCCCCGTTTCCAATTTCCTACGTTGTTCAGAATGATGTGGTCGGTGGTATAGCTGAATACGAATTCATTGAGCAAGGTTGGGTTTAATGTGGAGGTGAGTCTTGTTACCAAACTCACGCCGGGACCTTTGAACGCTGTTTCAACGGTTGGAAAGCTTCCCGCATTTGTCCACAGGGGGGTCGAGGTCACCGTATCCCACGAGTCATGAATAAATCGAAAGGTGAGCCTCTCACCCGGCGTGAGATTGTGATCCACTCGGATCAACTCTTCACGCCAATTTGTCGGCAGGCTGACATTTGTATTGTAGAACTCAGCCCCAGGAACTCCGGTAGTCGGGAGGGGGATATATCCCAATAGCGCCTGCACATTAGGATCGCTTGGATTAAAGGAAGTTACAATATTTAGATTCGGGGTGTGCCCAGTCCCATCCAGAAAACCTGGAACCGCGGGGCAGTCCGCCATTGGGTCAGCCAGGGCGGGATCAACCGTCGTATTTGGGCACAAATCACTAAAATCGCCACTTCTCTCAGCTACAGATGGCACTGCCTGGTTGAAGTTGTTTGGCACTCGATCCTTGCGCCATTCTTGTGACCAGAAGAAGAACGTGTGGTCCTTCCAGATTGGGCCACCGACTGTGTATCCATAGTCGTTCTTCTTGTACGGCGCGACGCTGCTGTCGAAATAATTTTTTGCATTGAAGATGTCGTTGCGAACGAACTCATATGCATCGCCATGAAAACCGTTGGTGCCAGACTTGGTTTCTACTTCGACCGTTCCCGACCCGTTTCGCCCATATTGCGCTCCGTAATTTGACGTGAGCACTTTGAATTCGGCAATGGCGTCAATACTTGGATAAACGTTTAAGGTCTCGTTGCTGCCGTTATCCATGTTGTCGCCGCCGTCAAGTTCCCAATTGTTGTATTCAGTTCGTCCGCCGTTAACACTGAACGCAACGTTTCCATAAACCCCGACAGTACCTTCGTCCTGTCCAGTCTGGTTGCTTACACCAGGCATCAGCGTGACCAGCTGAGTGAAATTTCTCCCGTTCAGTTCAAGCTGGCTCACTTCTTTGCCGGTTATTACACCGGCCAGATCTGACGACTGCGTTTCCACTTGGGCAACATTGGTGCCCTCAACGTTGACCGTTTCCGACGTGGCGCCGACCTCCAGCTTCACGTCGGTTCGTGCCTTCTCGCCCACGTTCAGAACGATCCCCTTAGCCTCATACTTCTTGAACCCCTGTGCGGTAACCGCCAGGTTGTACGCGCCAACCGGCAGAGCCGCGAAGAGGAAGTCCCCGCCGCTATTCGCCGTCACTGTGTGCGCTGTACCTTGGGCGACACTGGTGACCGTCACCTGCGCATTCCCAACTGCCGCGCCACTAGGATCCGTGACAGTTCCAGTGATCTGGGCGGTATCTTGGGCCAGCAGGACCGCTGGGGCAAAGGTGAATGCAAGAAACAAGAAGCGCAATGCGGAGGCTTTCATTTTCCACTCCTGATGACTACATTTCGGGCACAAGTACAAATTGGGCCACGCTAAAACTAACGAGGCACACTGCCTGGGAGATTGCTATTAAATCGTGTTAATACTGGACGAAAGCTTAAATCACTGTCAAGCCAAAAATTGTCTTGACGAGCTTGCTTTGTAACCCACTGGAATGACTCGCCGGCCATTCATGTCGGTTTGCATGTGGAGTCGCGAATCACCAACTCCGGAGTGAGCTTCCGGTGCTGTGCCATTATTTTGGTCTTTTGCTGCACGGCCGTGATGCCTTCGGAAACTATACTGACCGCCATCTTTCCCATCTCTGCCATTGGCTGCCGTACGGTGGTCAACGATGGCGTAAGCAGGCTCGAGGGCGCAACGTCGTCGAACCCAATGACCGAGCACTGCTCTGGAACTCTAATCCCGGCTTTTCCCAACGCGCGGACCGCGCCCAGCGCTGTCATATCATCGAATGCCATTAACGCCGTGAACGGACGCTTTTGCCGCAGCAGGTCTTCGGTCAACCTGTAGCCCGCTTCGAAGCTGGAAGTCGGATCGCTCGATTCGGGCAGATCGAGAACCAGAGCGGCGTCGATCTCCAAGTTGTGTTCTTTTGCGAAATTACGTACGCCCTTCCAGCGTGGCGCTGTGTCAGTAATGCGCTTGGGCCCACGAATAAAGGCGATATGCCGATGCCCCAGCGAGAACAGGTGTTCAATCGCGGCGTTGGCGCCAAGTTCGTTATCGACTGTTACCGAACTGATCGAGCCGGCTTGCAATTCGCGGCCAATCATCGCGGTCGGAATGTTCGCTTTTTCCAAGTCTCCGAGCACATCGATTTCAACGAACAGCCAGTTCGCAACCACGATCAAAGCTTCCACGCGGCGATCGAGCAGCATTTCCAGATAACGTTCGAAACGGCTGCGCTCGTTGTGAACGTCGGTGAGAATGGGCAAAAAGGAGTCCTGATAAAGCGTGCTTTCAATCCCGCGCAGGATTGGCGTGCAATAGGGATCGGTCATGTCAAAGACCATGACGCCAACGGTATGGCTACGCTGGTTCCGCAGAGAACGCGCGAACAGATTGGGACGGTATCCCAGTTTTTTTGCCGCGCGCTCAATTCGTTTTTTGGTTGTATCCGGAATATAGCGGGCGAGCGGGGCATTGTTTAAGACAATGGAAACGGTGGTCGACGAGAAACCGCTCTCCTTCGCTACTTCGCGAATGGTAACCACGACCGGCCTGCCTTGTGCGCCTAGGGCTTGAATTCGCAGCCTCCGCTGGCGGACACTACAGCAGAGACTTGCACGAGTGTCAAGCATTTCGCAAACTTCTCGCCGTCTTATCTGCTCATTTCTGATAGCAGGTGGGCTGTTGCCATGTCTTTGCGCAGGATTGGAAGATGGCAGTCCCGCCACCCAGAACACCACAGTTCCTGATCAAAAAGCCGGTCCGCAGGCGCTCTTCGAACACGGCCAAACTGCTCTGCAGCAAGGGCATCTCCCGGAAGCTGAGGCGGCTTTTCGTAGCGTTCTCGACTTGGATCCGAGTTCGACCGGCGCCTACGCAAATTTAGGCGTGGTGTACATGCGCGAGAAGCGCTGGAAACCCGCCCTCACGATGCTCCGAAAAGCGGAGCAACTCTCGCCCGGTGTGCCAGGGATCAAGCTGAACATCGGACTCGCCTATTACAGGCAGAACAAGTTTCAACAAGCTATTCCGGCCTTCGAATCCGTCGTGAAGAGGTCCCCGGAGTCGACGCAAGCGCGTTATCTGCTGGGACTTTGTTACTTTTTCACCCAAAACTATTCCGCGGCCGCAGAAGCGCTCGAGCCCTTGCAGCAGCAGGAATTGAATGATCTGAATTATCTCTACGTCCTCGCCATCTCGGCTTGGAAATCGAAGCAACCGGAAATTGAGCAGCGTGCGATGGCCCGGCTGTTAGAGGTTGGCGGTGACACTCCGGAGTTTCACCTGCTGATGGGTAAAGCCCATTTCAACCGCGAGGAATACGATGATGCGATCAAGGAATTGCAACTTGCGGCCCAGGCTTCGCCGAAGCTGCCCTTCGTGCATTTTTATCTCGGTCTTTCCGAGATGAAGAAACAGAACTTTGATGGCGCCAGGGCTGAGTTCCTGAAGGATTCCGAGATCGAGCCTGACGTGCCATACAACTACGATCAGCTCGGGGTAATTGCGGTTAACCAGCAGCACATGAACCAGGCGGAAGAATATTTCAACCGCGCTTTGAGCATCGATCCAAACCTGGCAAGTTCCCGTTATCAGCTCGCCCGTGTGTACCAAATCAATGGCGAATATGCCAAGGCACTTTCTCAGGCCGACGCCACGCTGAAGCTGCAGCCTGACAATTCGAGCGTTCATTATTTGCGTGGACAGATTCTGCAGCACCTCAGGCGAACAGAAGAGGCCAAGGCTGAAATGCAGAAAGCCGCAGGTATTTCAAATCAGGCCCGCCTTCAACGTGAGAAAGAACTGGAGAATCCTGAGCCGGATCTGCGCCAAGCGCCAGAACCCTAGCGTTTTTTGTTACACTTACGTCGTTTTTCAGCCCACTCCAGCAGCGGACGCCTCATCCAATGTATGCCCCCGGACTCGGAGGTCCTCATGAAGCGAGCTTTGAAAATTATCGGAATTGTAGTTGCAGTTTTGATCGTCATCATTCTCGTATTGCCTTTTCTGATAAACGTGAATAACTATCGGCCACGAATTGAGGCCGAGTTGACGAATGCCTTGGGCCGCAAAGTCACGGTTGGCAATCTGAGCCTATCGCTCTGGTCGGGAAGTCTGGCCGCGGATAATATTGCCATTGCAGATGATCCATCGTTCAGCAGCTCACCTTTCATAAAAGCTCAGGCGCTGAATGTCGGGGTCGAACTGCTGCCCCTGATTCTTTCGAAAACTCTGCATATTACTCAGCTCACACTGTCCCAACCCCAAGTCAACCTGTTGCGCAATCGCTCAGGAAAATGGAACTTTTCCACTCTGGGCACGGCCAGCCCAGCCAAGAAGACAGGAGCGACTCCGCCAGCCAGCGCCGGGCAAGCTCCGTCCCCTTCAGGCGCAGAAGCCAAAAAGACTTCGCCGTCGACTCCGGGCAAGGCTCCCGCCGAAAATCCAAAGGAAGCGTCGAACTCAAAGTCTGAGCAATCGATAGAGCGAAATTTGTCGGTAGCGAAGCTCAACATTAAGGGTGGGCAAATTTCAATCGCAAACAGCAATTCCCCGGGGAAAGCTCACGTGTATAAGAACGTGGATTTAACCGTGAAAGATTTTTCGTACACATCCCAGTTCCCTTTTACTTTGACTGCCGACCTGCCGGGCGGTGGCAACGTGAAGCTCGATGGCACTGGTGGGCCGATCAATTCGGATGACGCATCGATGACACCGTTGCAAGCGAAACTTGACGTCAAAAAGTTCGACGTTGCCGCCTCGGGATTTATGGATCCCAGCTCAGGCATTAGCGGAGTCGCGGATTTTAACGGGACGGTGACTTCCAACGGAACACAAGCACAAAGCAAGGGCGATGCCACAGTGGATAGATTGAAAGTTTCGCCGAAAGGCTCTCCCGCGCAGCGCTCGGTAGCATTGAAGTACCAGACAACATACGAAATGGAGAAAGAAACGGGACGACTACAAGCCGATGTCGTTGTGGGCAAAGCTATCGCCAAGCTCGCCGGCAACTACGATCTGCATGGCGACTCGCCCGTACTGAGCATGAAGCTCAATGCGGACAACATGCCGGTCGATGATCTTGAAACCCTACTGCCAGCGCTCGGGGTCACACTTCCGTCGGGATCTTCACTGCAAGGCGGAACACTTTCAGCCGACCTAGGCGTCAATGGTCCCGTCGATAAGCTCGTGATCGCGGGCCCGGTAAAACTTGTTGATACAAAACTCCACGGCTTCGACCTGGGTTCGAAAATGTCCGCCATATCGATGCTCAGTGGCGTCAAAACTGGACCCGACACCGCTATCCAGCAGTTCAGCTCAAACGTGCACGTCGCACCCTCTGGAATTCAAACCAGTAATGTCAATCTGGTGGTCCCGTCACTTGGTACGGTCAAGGGGGACGGAACCGTGAGTGCGTCGAATGCGCTGGACTACAAAATGCAAGCCAGCCTTAACCCGAATACCGTCAGCCAGGTTTC
>QHZX01000144.1 GCA_003224835.1 Acidobacteriota bacterium
GCCCGCATACTGGATGCAGGATTCACTGGGAGCGAATCACCCGCAAAATTGCAACCAGGGTGGGTGTGGCGGCGGTTATGGATTCAATACCGAGACCAGTCCCGGTCCGGCCGTGCCTCCGATCGAAAGCGTTAGGGCGATGCTTCCGAAAGAACATCAATGGCCAATCGATGACTGGTGGAACTTCCATGCGGGTGGCGGAGCATTCAAAGATATTCACGTATTTACCGACGCACTGAATGCGCGCTACGGAACAGCAAACAATCTGGAAGATTACACGATGAAGTCGCAGGCGCAGGCTTATGAAGGCATTCGCGCCATGTACGAAGCCTACAGCCGCAACAAGTACACCTCCGGAGGCGTGATTCAGTGGATGCTCAATAATGCCTGGCCATCGATGATCTGGCATTTGTACGACTTCTACTTGCGTCCTGGTGGCGGATACTTCGGTGCAAAGACGGCCATGCAGGCGCTCGATCCGGTTTATGGATATGACGACAACAGCATTTACATCGTGAACAGCCGCTTTGAGGAAGCTAAAGGCCTGCGCGTTCAAACCAAAGTTCTTAATTTGGATCTGTCTGAGAAATTTTCCAACGGGAGCACGGTCGATGTTCCTGAAGACGGCGTGGTGAAGGTGGTTGCCCTGCCTGACAGTTCTAATCTGAGCCCGACGTATTTTGTCGCTTTACGAGTCTCCGACGCTAATGGAAAAACGCTGGGCTCGAACTTCTACTGGCTGTCTACAAAACAAGAGACCATCGACTGGGCGAAATCAAACTGGTATACCACTCCGACTGCATCGTATGCGGATTTCACTGCGCTTTCGCAATTGCCAAAAGTAAAGCTCAACGTTACCGAGCACAGCGAGAAGCAGGGCGACAACGAGGTCACGCATGTAACGGTTGAAAATCCGACCAAGAACCTGGCATTTTTCGTGAGGCTAAAGGTTGATAAGAGCAAGGGCGGTGAGGAGATTCTCCCGGTGCTCTGGCAGGATAATTACGTTTCACTATTGCCCGGAGAGAAGCGGGAGATCACCGCAACTTATAAGTCAAGCGAGTTGGGAGCGGCAAAGCCGTACGTGGAAGTCAGCGGGTGGAATGTGGAGTGAGCAACGTCAGTACCTCTGTGTTTTAGCTCTGTGTACCTCAGTGTGCTCTGTGGTGAAAGTTTTCGATTTAACCACGGAGGACACTGAGTAGCACAGAGGCACACACCGAGGGGCTCCTTGCGCTTCAACATTACGCTTCCCGGAAGTCGATCATCACCGGGGCGGCGCGGAAACCGCGGGTCTTAATTCCAACATAGAGCAGGCCCATGGCAAACCAAATTCCGCCCACCGTTTTCGCGAGCGGGTTGAGATTCCACCAGATCAAGGCACAGAACGCGAATCCAATCAGCGGCAAAACTGTATCGCGCAGAATCTTGCGCTGATAACCGGGTTGACGAGCCACGGTAAACTGCCAAAACGCAGCGAAATTCACTCCCATGAAGGCGAGAAATGCGCCGAAGTTAAGCAACTCGCCCGCGTGCTCATATGCGCTGCCAACGTAATTCAGCAAAACCGCACCTGCAAAAGAAATAAAGCCGATTAAGAGAATGTTGAAGGTGGGCGTGCTGCTCCCAGGCTTCAAGTAGCCGAACGTCTTGCGCGGAAGCACGCCATCGCGCCCCATGCCAAATAGCAGCCGCGCGGCGCCTAACGTGCCGGTGAGTCCGCTGCCAAATGCGGCCACGATCAGAATGAATCCCATGGCGTTGAACAGAAAGGCTCCGCCGACCCGGCGGCAGATGTCCATAAAAGCAGTTTCAAGGTTCGGAAATGAGCGCCAATCGGGCCATATGCGTGCGCCAAGGTAGGCCTCGAAAGCGCTGCACACGCCAGCGAAGATGCAGGTCAGCACCACTGCCAACAGAACATTGCGTTTCGGATTTTCGACGTCTTCCGCGAGCGTAGTCACTCCGTCGAACCCGATGTACGTTAACGCTGCGAACGACGTCGCGGTCAGGATGCGATGCGCATTAAAAGTGTGCGGGTTATACAGCGGTTCGATCGAAAAAAGTCCGTGCCAGCCTTGGCCACGGTACAGGAAGCGAACCGCGAGCACGACGAAGATGACCACGACCGCCGACATAATGGCCAGCAAAACTTTGTTTGAGTGGGCGGAAGTTTTCACACCGGCGAGGTTCAGCAAGGTCATGATACCGGCGATGATCGCCGCCCACACGATGTACGGAACCATCGGCGTGTAACGCTCATGCATGGCGGTAGAAATCCACACCGTGTTTATTAAGGGCTGCAGCAGGTAATCAAGAATCATGGCCCAGCCAGCGAGAAACCCAAGGTGAGGATTCAGCCCCTTGCCAACGTAGGTGTACGCCGAACCCGCAGTCGGATACAGAGCGGCCATACGACCGTAACTGACTGCCGTGATCAGCATTGCGAACAACGCAATGAGGATTATGGTGACGAAGTGCCCGTCAGAAAGTTTCTGGGCGACACCGTACAGGGGCACCGGGGCTATCGGCTGAATCAGCACGATGCCGTAAAAAATAAGGTCCCAAAGAGTTAAAACCCGCTTCAGGCGAGGAGGCGAAGGTACTGTCGCGGTTTCCATGTGCGGGTATTGGAATTTGTGAGCAACCCGAAAGTCAAGCATTAAAACGATTCAGGGAGGTGTCAGCTCTCGGTCTTAGCCTCCAGGGCTCCGCCTAAGCTCTTTCGCGTCGAGCAATTATTTCTTATCTGGCGCCGAGAAATCATATGTGTATGCTTGCGGCTCATTGCCGGACATGAAACGCGTGTTGAAGTCGAGCATGTATTTCAAGTGCTCGTCATCGGATGGGAATGATTTCCCGGAATATGGATACGTCCCCATGCGGCGAAATGGCAGCGGGGCGACGGTATTTCCTTCGGCAGCGTAGAAATCCATATCCTTTTCGTAGCCGTTGGCCTTGAAGAAATAATCGCGCGTCCAGCCCTTTGGAAGCGCTGGCAACTTCGCGGGATCGAATTCCAATGCGACTTCCTCCCCCGACCCGAATACAACGAGTTTGTCGTCGAAAGAACTGAGTAAGGGCCTGACATCTCCATAGCGCGTGTATTCGCCCGACTGACGAGCGTACGGCCCAGTACGGCTGACCTGCTCATAGACATACTTCACATTTCCTGGTGGTTGGTCTTCGATCTGGCGTGGATAGCCATGATAATCCAAGTTCGCCGTGGTAAGCGGTATGGAGGTCAGCTTGAAATTTTGGTTTTGTTCGCTGCGATCGATCAGGATGTCGTCCCAATAGATTTGAAGATTCGTTGTGATACGAATCCGCGTGGTTCCCAGCCGAAGTTTGCCCGTGAGGTCGGCGGTGATCATCTTGGGAAGGCCGGCGGGAAAGCCCATGTCATCCGTGACACGTACCCATTTTTTTTTCTGTCTGGGGCGGGCGCCCTCGCCCGCCACTTGAGCTTCCACATAGGGGGCCATTGCTTCGATTCCTGCCTGCGATGCTGCGTACATTCCAGTTGCAGTGAAGTATTCAATTTCGCCGTGCATGAGCAGGTGGAGCGGCCCGCCGTGATAAGGCTCACCTAAATCAAGAATCAGGCTATGCGGTTTGGTGAACCCCTTGAACGGGAGCAGGTCAAAGTCACCAACGTATTTGTGCGCCAACAAGTCGGGCATCAGATTGTTGCCCTTATCATCCCAGGCTCCCGCAGGTGGCTTGGCATTTCGGCTGGTGACGACCTTGAAATCTGGGTACGGCGGATTGCTGGCGAAATATTCGTTGGGATAAACGTCGTCAGTTGCTGGATGGTCCACTGCGACAAGTTTTACTGCATCGAGATAGACGACCTCCTCCATCGGTTCCATTAAACGAAAACTCAAAACCGGGTGCCCGATCCAAGCTCCGCTTGGGTGGGGATTTTGACTTTTCTCCTGAATAGCATTCCTGTCAATCTTCACCCACTCTGTCGGACGAGCGATATTCCGCTCACCCGGCGCGACCCAATGCCCGACCACTCCCGCACCAAGAATGTCGGCGACCAATTCGTAGTGTTTGCCATCCCAAACGAAGAGAGTTGGGCATGAGCTGCCCCGGCGGTCGATTTCTAGCAAATCCTTTTGTTGGTTTCCGGCCACTTCGACTTCATCCTGCAGCACGCCCGTAGGCCACAACATGCGCACCACGTCGGCCTGCTTGGACTGGCCAAGGCCAACCGTGAGGTATGGCGAGTTCTGCCCCAGGTATCCGTTCGAGCCGTAGATCTCAAATTTCTGGCGAATGCCATCGGAGAAAACTTCAACCTTCGTCCCGATGGCGCTCTTGTTGTCGTTCAGTCCCTTGAGCGCGAGCCGCAGCCAGTTGTTCTTGTTACCCCCTTCATTCTTGAGCAGGACGGCAGGGCCATGGTTCTGGGTGATGAGCAGGTCGGTTGCGCCGTCGTTGTCGTAGTCGCCGGTGATGATGGCGCGCGGAGAGCTGAGCTGAATTTTTTCGAGGCCCACGTCGGCGGTTACGTCCTTGAATCCGTCGGGGCCGAGATTACGCAAAAGACGGATTTCGCCTTTGCCCTCTTTCGTCTCGCCAACTGCGACGAGGTCCACCCAACCATCGTCGTCGTAATCGAGGGCGGCGACGCCGTAGGCATGGGCCCAGTTGGTTTCTGGGAGTTTCACCTGCTCGAAGGACTTGCCGTGGTTGTTGCGCCACAGAATCGAAGCCGCTGCGGACTGATACGTAAATGCTACATCCATCCAGCCGTCATGATCGTAATCGAGAACGGCTAGCCCCTGGCCTCCCCGGACGCGGTCGGTGACCGCCTGCGGCCCATTCTCGTTTTCCTGAGCTTCTTGAAAGAAGTCCTGGGGCTGAAATTTTCCTTCACGCGGATTCCGAAAAAGTTCAGGGTAGGGGAATCTTCCCGCAATTACATCCACTGCTCGATCATTGTTGTAGTCCGTTCCAATTGCGGCGAGCAACGAACCGGTTGTACCGAGACCAACTTCTTCGGTCTGATTCGTAAAAGTTCCATCGCCGTTGTTTCGCCAAACTTCATTGACACTTTGGTCGGAGCGTGTATTTGTCTTGCTGGGTAATTCCGTCACGAACAAATCGATATCGCCATCGTGATCGTAATCTACCAACGAAACGCTTATCGCATAATGCTGGTTGTTGATGCTGGCCGATTTCGTTACATCCTTAAATGTGCCGTTTTTCTCGTTGTGCAGGAGAATGACGTGAAAATCGACGAGAATCGCTAGATCGGTATATCCATCGTTGTCATAGTCGCCTGCAGTGCAACTCATGGCTTTAGTCGTCGAACTGAGGCCCGATTGCGTTGTCACATCTTGAAACTTTTGATTCCCAAGATTGTGATAAAGAACCATTCCTTCCCCGCCAATTGGTAGAAGAAGATCTAGGTTTCCGTCATCGTCGTAGTCAAGAAAACAAGCACCTGGGCCAAAACTAAAACTACCGTATTGCAAGCCGGAGACCGCGATCCCGGCCTCCTTAGTCACATCCACAAACTTGACCGGAATGTGCGGTGGGACTTTTGCAGTGGCCGCTTGTGATTCCTCGGCCAGCGAATACTTACCCTGCTCGCCATAGGCGAGGCTCATGGCTGCGCCTAGCTTGTTTTGCGTCACGTACTGAAAGCGCGCCAGGTGCTCGCGGGCATGCGCGGTGTCGCCGGACTGCTGATAGGCGCGCGAGAGTCCGAATTGCGCCGAAGCGTGCAGCGGATTGAGTTTTAGCGCGTGGTCGAAGGCGTCGATCGCTTGCGGAAACTGCTTGAGCTGCGAATAGACTGTGCCCAGGAAATACCAGGTGTCGGCGTCGGAGTCGTCGATTTCGATGACACGCTTGAAATCTTCAACCGCAGCTTGCGGCTCGCTGCTGTTTTTCTCGAGCATGCCGAGTGCGTACCACACGTGCGGATCTTTCGGATCCTCCTTGGCGGCTTCTTCGAGAATCTTTTTTGCGGGATCGACGCGGGCAAGACTCAGCAGCGCAATTCCCTG